>CAYHRC010000057.1:0-11456 GCA_964358565.1 uncultured Sphingobacterium sp.
TGGTTCTGAACAGTTTAATCGCTATAGCCAGAAGAATTATTCCAAAAGCCTTCCGTAAAATATTTAAGCCGGTCTTGCCCAATAGTTTTTCAAGGCGGATGGTATTTTTCAGTACGATATAAACAAAGATCATATTCAGGATGATGCCTACAATAATGTTCTGAGTGGCGTATTCTGACTTCAGGGAAAGCAGGGTAGTGAGTGTTCCTGATCCGGCGATTAACGGAAAAGCCAGCGGAACAATAGAAACACTTTCGGGAACCTCCTCGCGGAAAAAATTAATTCCCAATATCATTTCCATAGCAATAATAAAGATTACGATAGAACCGGCAATTGCAAATGAAGAGACATCGAGTCCTATGATCCTGAGTATTTCTTCACCTACAAAAAGGAATAAGATCATTAATACCAGAGCAACCAGCGAGGCCTTTTCAGATTGAATATGACCCGTTTTCTTCCGTAGTGAGATAACAACGGGAATAGATCCCAGGATATCTATGATCGCAAACAGGATCATAGTCACTGATAAAATTTGATTGTAATTAAATGTAAAACTTTCCATTGCCAGTTTGATTAAGAAGCGTACACCATCTTCAAAAAGGTATTATTGATCTAATCATATAAGCTATATTACCCTTAATGTTAAAATCCGGATAAAGAAAAAGGTTTCAAAATGATCTGAAACCTTTTCTTTATAAAACATGAGAATTAATTATTCCCTGTCTTTTTCTACGATCTTACCATCTCTCAGTTCGCGAACTTTGCTGTATTTTTTGCCATAACTAAAATATAAAATTATACCCAGTGCCATCCAGATGAACAGACGGATCCAGCTTTCAGTAGGTAAAGAATACATCAGGTATAAACAAACCAGGATTCCTGTTATAGGTACAAACGGAACAAAAGGAGTTCTGAAGGGGCGAACAGCATCAGGAAGTGATTTGCGTAAAATCAGTATGCCAATACAAACCAGTACGAAGGCGAACAAAGTTCCAATACTTACCATATGACCCAGGTCTGAAACCGGAACCAAACCGGCAAAGAGACTTACAAAGACGAGGAAGAACAAATTAGTCTTCCATGGCGTACGAAACTTCGGATGGATTGCTGAGAAAAATTTCGGAAGCAATCCATCTTTTGACATGGTATAGAATACACGCGACTGCCCCATTAACATAACCAGTATTACAGAGGTATAACCTGCAAGTATTGCGATAATTAATGCATCTTGTAAGAAGACATAACCAGTCATTGCGAATGCTGTTGCGGCAGGTTTTGCATCACCGGCGAAATCCTTGTAATTAACCAGACCGGTCATAACGTGGGCAAATAATACGTACAGGATCGTACAAACTACAAGAGATCCTAATATCCCGATAGGCATGCCTTTCTGCGGATTCTTTGCCTCCTGAGCTGCTGTAGAAACAGCGTCAAAGCCAATAAAAGCAAAGAATACAACAGCGGCTCCTGTTGAGATACCTGTCCAGCCAAAGTGTTCGAATTTACCCGTATTCTCAGGTATGTATGGGACATAATTATCAGGGTTGATATGGCTCCAGCCAAGTGTGATAAATATCAACACCACGGCTACTTTTAAAATTACAAGAAAGTTATTCATGTTCGCCGAACTCTGAGTACCTCTAATGAGAACCAGCGATAGTACCGATACTATAAAAATGGCCGGAAGATTTATTATACCCCCTTCAATCACAGTTCCATCACCCAGCTTCATAGTTTCCCATGGGGATACAATGAGTTGATGAGGAAGGTCTATATGATATTTATTAAGAAGTTCAAGAAGATATCTGGACCAGCTTACTGCCACTGTGGCGGCTCCTAAAGCATATTCCAGAACAAGGTCCCATCCAATAATCCAGGCCATAAATTCACCCAGTGTAGCGTATGAATAAGTATATGCACTACCTGCAACAGGTATCATGGAGGCAAACTCTGCGTAACACAAACCAGCAAACGCACATGCAAAAGCCGCAAGGGCAAATGATATGGTTACTGCCGGGCCAGCATTTTCAGCTGCAGCAATTCCCGTTAAAGAAAATAGACCAGCACCAATAATAGCACCTACGCCTAATGCAACAAGATTTACACTATTCAGCGTGCGTTTTAAGGTGCCTTCACCGGTTTGAGTTGATTCGAACATCAACTGTTCAATAGATTTTTTATGGAACATACAAAATGGTAATTAATGCGTTTCTACTTCTATTTAATTCTATGTGATTTCAAACCTAATTATTTTAATCCGGAAAATTAAAAGGGAATTTATTCCAAATTCCCTTTTAGTTTAAGTAATGAATTGATTATTTTCCGATGCTATCTGTCGTGTTTACAATCGTATCAGTGACTGTATTTCCCAGTGAGTCTTTCGTATTGATGATGCGGATCTCTTTTTTGATCTCTACCTGACCGGGTGTAGCTGCGGTACCTACTGCGATATGCGGTGCAATGATCAGAGACACGATTGACATTAGTTTAATAAGAATATTCATCGAAGGGCCTGAAGTATCTTTAAACGGATCTCCAACTGTATCTCCAGTTACAGATGCTTTATGTGGCTCTGAATTTTTAAAATACATCTCGCCATCTATCTCTACACCTTTTTCAAATGATTTCTTTGCATTATCCCATGCACCTCCGGCGTTTGACTGGAACATTCCCATTAATACACCAGAAACGGTTACACCGGCAAGCAAGCCGCCCAATACTTCGGGTCCGAATGAAAAGCCGATGATTATTGGTACGATCAGGGCAATAGCACCAGGAAGCATCATTTCACGAATAGATGCTTTTGTTGAGATAGCAACACACTTTTCATATTCAGGTTTAGCTTTATATTCCATGATACCCGGAATTTCGCGAAACTGACGGCGAACCTCATTAACCATATCCATGGCAGCGCGACCAACGGCAGAAATACAAAGTGAAGAGAATATAAAAGGGATCATTCCACCCACAAATAATCCGGCAAGAACATTGGCTTTATAGATGTCGATATGACTGATTCCTGCAACGCCCACAAAGGCAGCAAATAAAGCCAGTGAGGTTAATGCAGCAGAAGCAATAGCAAATCCTTTTCCTGTAGCAGCAGTGGTATTTCCAACTGCATCAAGATTGTCTGTCCGTTCCCTCACTTCAGGAGGAAGACCGCTCATCTCTGCAATTCCACCGGCGTTATCAGCGATGGGACCAAAAGCATCAATTGATAATTGCATGGCAGTAGTAGCCATCATTCCGGCTGCAGCTATTGCAACGCCATAGAAGCCGGCAAAATAAAATGAGCCATAAATGCCGGCAGCTAAAACCAGAATAGGAGCAACAGTTGATTCCATTCCCACGGATAAGCCGGCAATAATATTTGTTGCATGGCCTGTTGATGACTGGCGTATAATACTAAGCACAGGGCGTTTACCCATAGCTGTGTAGTATTCGGTAATTAAGCTCATTAGTGTTCCAACTACTAAACCAACAACTATCGCATAAAAAACATCCATGCTTGTGAATTCAAAACCACGTATTACCATGTTTTCAGGAAGCATCCATTGTACAGCAAAAAATGATACAATCGCTGTCATAATTATAGATGACCAGTTACCCATGTTCAATGCTTTCTGTACACTATCTGTTTCTTTGCTGATCCTTACAAATGCTGTTGCAACAATAGAAAGGATAAGACCAAGTCCGGCGATAAGCATAGGTAAAAGGATAGGGGCAATGCCGCCAAACTTATCAACAGAGACTATCTCGCGGCCCAGGATCATGGTAGCCAGTATTGTTGCTACATATGATCCGAAAAGATCTGCTCCCATTCCTGCAACATCTCCTACGTTATCTCCTACGTTATCGGCAATAGTAGCAGGATTACGTACATCATCTTCAGGGATACCCGCTTCAACTTTTCCAACAAGATCGGCACCTACGTCAGCAGCTTTTGTATAAATACCGCCACCAACACGAGCAAATAATGCGATTGATTCGGCACCCAATGAAAATCCGGCCAGTACTTCAAGAGCTTTTTCCATCTCCACTCCATTCACATTTCCTCCGGTATTCAGTACATATATCTGATAAAAAACGATGAATAAGCTTCCAAGACCCAAAACAGCTAATCCTGCCACACCAATACCCATCACGCTTCCTGCAGTAAAAGATACCTGAAGCGCTTTTGATAAACTTGATCTGGCAGCCTGAGTGGTGCGGACATTAGCTTTCGTTGCGATGTTCATTCCAATATATCCCGCAAGAGCAGATGTAAATGCCCCAATGATAAAGGAAATGGCGATCACCCAGCTTGAAGTTTCAACGAGTGTGCCTGAATAGGCTAATAAAACAGCAGCAATTGCAGCAAAGTATCCAAGTACTTTCCACTCGGCCTTAAGAAATGCCATTGCACCATCGGCAATGTATCCGGAAAGGCGCTGCATGTTCTCATCACCTGCATCCTGCTTGATTACCCAGGCCGATTTTATCGCCATGATAACGATGCCAACTATACCAAAAACAGGTATTAAATAAATTAAATTGTTTTGTAAAAAATCCATGGACAAATCTCTATTTATATGGGGGTTATCTCTCTTAGTGACCGGCAAAAATAGCAGGCTTATTCTATTATTCAAACACAGGAAAGTATATTGTTGTAATAATCGGTGATATTTCTTAATGGAGCGAAAGATAAGATTTGATTATCAGATTGTTATGGAATATTTCAATTTAAACTATTTACATTTTTTTTTATCGGGCAGACAGATAATTTGCCATTCAGCTAATTTTATTGTTTACAGCTAATTTTTTAATGTATGTTTAGTTGCAAATTATTAGTCATTTAATCAGATGAATGAAACTTTAGTCGAAACCGAAATGAAACGCGAGCTGGGTCTGCTTGATGCTACATTACTTGTTGCGGGAAGTATGATCGGCTCCGGGATTTTTATTGTTACTGCAGATATAACCCGTAACGTGGGTTCCGCAGGATGGTTAATCGCCGTATGGCTCATTACCGGTTTGATGACATTAATAGCCGCAGTCAGCTATGGTGAGTTGAGCGCAATGTACCCTAAGGCAGGTGGTCAATATGTTTATCTCAAAGAAGCATATAATCCACTTATTGGATTTCTTTATGGATGGAGTTTCTTTGCAGTAATACAAACAGGTACAATTGCTGCGGTAGGTGTTGCCTTCTCTAAGTTTACTGCATATCTGCTGCCACAGGTGAGTGAAGACCGGATATTATTTAATATCGGATCTATAACCATATCAGCCGCACAGGTTTTAGCCATTTTTATCATCGTGCTGCTCACTTATGTAAATACTAAGGGAATAAAAGCGGGGAAAATCATTCTGACGTCTTTCACTTTAACTAAACTGTTAAGTTTAATCGGATTGATCATTTTTGGTTTTATTGTCCTGAAGCCGGACATATGGACAGCTAACTGGGTAAATGCCTGGGATATGCGGAAATTAAGTGCTGATGGTTCTGTCCAGTCATATACAATGGCTGCTGCTCTGGGAGCCATTGCTGCTGCCATGGTGGGATCCATATTCAGCAGTGATGCGTGGAATAATATCACATTCATTGCCGGGGAAGTCAGAAATCCGAAACGTAATATCGGCCTGAGCTTATTTTTTGGAACCCTAATCGTAACCATAATATATGTTCTGGCCAATCTGGTTTATATGGCCGTACTTCCATTACAGGAAATAGCTTTTGCTGAAAAGGACCGTGTAGCTGTAGCTGCTTCAAGCGTTATATTCGGGAATATTGGTACCATTATTATTGCGCTGATGATCATGATATCTACTTTCGGATGTAATAACGGATTAATTCTTGCCGGAGCGAGGGTATATCATACCATGGCCAATGATGGTTTATTCTTTAAAAAAACCGCCACTCTTAACAGACATGCCGTACCGGAATTTGGATTGTGGTTACAATGTATCGTGGCTTCTGCTTTATGCCTGAGTGGTAAATAAGGTGACCTGTTAGATATGATATCCTTTGTAGTAGTAATATTTTATGTCCTTACCATTATCGGAATCTATATTTTACGTGTAAAACAACCTGAGGCAGAAAGACCTTATAAAGCATTTGGTTACCCTTTCCTGCCTGCTATTTATGTGCTGATGGGTGTTACGTTTTGTCTGCTGCTTATTATTTACAAACCCGATTTTACCTGGCCCGGACTGATCATAGTCCTGACAGGTGTCCCCGTCTTCTATATGTGGAGAGCTTTGGACAAGAAAAGAAAAACAGATCTATAAAGTTTATACTGAAGCAGGTGGATAGACCTCCTGTCTTTGTTCAGCTTTCAGCCGCTTGTTTTAAACTACTTCCGCAACAACGAAAGTACTTCCTCCAATAAAAATGAGGTCCTTATCGCCTGCATTATTCTTTGCAGCTTTAAGTGCTTCCCGAACGGTACTGTATGCTTCTCCCCTGAGGCCTAAAGCATTTGCTTCCATCTGCAGATCTTCAACGGGCTTCGCTCTGGCCAGGTTGGGCTGACAGAAATAATAGGTCGCATCTTCTGGCAGGAGTTTGAGTATCCCGGTGATATCCTTATCCTTAACCATTCCTATTACCATGTGAAGTTTTTCAAAAGATCTTGCTTCAATGTTCTTTAATACTTCACGTATGCCATCCTCATTGTGGCCCGTATCACAGATCACCATGGGCCTTGTACCTAAGGTCTGCCAACGGCCCATCAGTCCGGTAAGCCGTTTAACCTTTTTTAAAGCTGTTTTTACATGATCATCGGAAATGTTAAGACCTTGTTTACGCAATTGTACAACAGCACTTAATACTGTAGCCAGGTTTTTTAACTGATAGGATCCGGTGAGGTCTAATTGTAAAGTTTTAAAACTAAAATATGGAGTTTCGGAATCATTAAGCTGTTCAATATCCACTCTTAATAAATCAGATTCATCATTTCCGCTAACTGATTTGCTGATTCTCCATTCATCAGATGCGAAAACCAGGCCGGATCGCTTTTCTTTAGCTTTTTGTATAAATATCTGTTCAACTTCGTCCTGTCTTTGCCCGACGATAAGCTGGATTCCGTGTTTAATTATCCCTGCTTTCTCTTGAGCGATTAATGGCAGAGTATGGCCCAGAATATCAATGTGATCATAAGCGATATTTGTAATAATTGACAGAAGGGGATTGATGACGTTCGTAGAATCCAGTCTGCCACCGAGCCCCACTTCGATCACTGCAAGATCAACTTCCTGTCTTGCAAAATAATCAAATGCCAGGGCAACTGTAAGTTCAAAAAATGAAGGGTTTATTTCTTCAATATTTTCACTGTATGTGTTGACAAACTGAACGACCTCAGCTTCACTGATCATCTGTCCGTTTACACGGATACGTTCTCTGAAATCCTTAAGATGAGGTGATGTATACAAACCTGTTTTATAACCGGCTGTTTGTAATATTGCCGCCACCATATGCGAAGTAGAACCTTTACCATTGGTGCCGCCGACATGGATAGTTTTAAATTTATTTTGAGGATTGCCTAATAACTGGCAAAACCTGATTGTGTTCTCCAGGCCCGGTTTAATTGCCATCTGCCCCTGACTGCTGAACATGGGCAGACGAGAGTATAAATATTTTATAGTTTCTGAATAATTCATCATAAAGAAGCGAATTTATAGAATTTCAGAATGAATCAATGTTTATTTAATTGAAAGAGTTATAAGGAAGATTTCCAGTAATCATTCCGGCTTTTAACTTATCCGGGAGGATATTTTGATAAACATTTTTGCATGACCAATTGTTGTTAAAACAAGATGATTATCAATAATTTACAAAGCTAAGGAGGGACTATGTTACACAGTATAAAAAGGTTAATCGGATTCACTATAGGTGCCACAGATGGTGAAATTGGTAAGGTTAAAGACTTTTTTTTCGATGACGAAACGTGGACGGTTCGTTATTTAGTTGTAGAGACTGGTAGCTGGTTATTTGGACGGAAGATACTGATACCCCCGATGGCATTTGAGATGCCCGATTGGGATTCAGAAGTTTTTCGTGTGAATCTTACCCGTGATCAAGTCAAAAACAGCCCGGATATTGATACAGAGAAACCTGTTTCCCGTCAGCAGGAAATTGACCTGTACGGGCATTACAGCTGGCCATATTACGGCCATACCGGATATGGAGCGATCTTGCCATTAGGTACAATTTCCCCTGGCTTTCCTTCGGATGAGACAGTCACGGATGATTTACGTAGGGCTGAATATATGGCTGAAGACCAGCATTTACGCAGCATTAAAGACGTCTCAGATTATAAGATTCATGCAACAGATGGTGATATAGGTGAGGTCGCCGACTTCCTGATCGACGATACACTGTGGGAAATTCCTTTTCTGGTTCTGGAAACGGGAAATTGGTTCACAGGTAAACAAATACTTATCCCGGTTAAATCTATAAATAACATTGACTTGGCGAGCTCATCAGTATATGTTAATCAGACGATCGAAGCCTTAAGAAATAGTCCGGAATTTGAAAGTGATATTCCTGTGAATGAAGGGTTTGAACGGATCAAGTATCATTATCGGGCAGATGCCTCATCATCATGATAAGTATCTATCCGTCAGAAATTATTTTACTTTGAAGTTGAACATAACCACACCGATCTGAACGTCGGGAGCCGATTCTAGTTTATTCAGCGATGAACCTAAGACTGCAACCACGCATTTTTCCCAGATATCTTTGTCTGACAGCGTGGTTCCTTTCACACCAGGAACAGCTTTCACAACGATACCATTCTTATCCACATAGATTCTTACGGCTACCCTGCCGTACTTTTGTCCCTCATCTTTAGGGATGCTCAGGTTAGTGAAGCGCCTGCTTTTCAGGTCCAAACCTACACCTCCAAAACCGGAACCACCCTCACCATAGTCTGGTGATAAAGGATCCCCGTCAGTACTTCCCTGGTTACCAGGAACAGTTCCTGTTCCGTCACCTTTACCACTCGCATCATTCTTTTTGCCTTTATAAAGTGCGTTCTGGTTCACGGCAGGCTTGTCCTCTTTAGCGGGCAGGCTTACAGAAGGTGATTTTGCAGTACTTTTTTCTTTAGTAACAATTTCGGGGGCATCTTCGGTATTTTGAGTAACAATAGATTTATCGGTAACCTCTGATACAGGGTCTGAAATAGCCTCATTTTCTGGAGTCACTTTGTCAGGCGCGGTATTGTTTGCGTCAGGATCGGAAGAAGGATCTTCAATGCTCATGTAATCATCACCCATGCCAATATCAGAGGTGCCATAATTTACAATGATTCCGCCGGTACCTATTTCCTCCGGTTGTACCCTGCTTGCAATTATAAAGAAGCTGATAATGAGGAAACCCACCATGATCGCAGTGGAAATGGCAAAAGCTTTCGGATAATTATTATCCTCCTGTCTGTTGTATTCAATCATTTTTTAGTTTCTGTTGCTAAAACAAGCTTCACTTTCAGTTTGTTCGCGATGTCGGTCAGTTCTATCACATTCTCAATAGCTATAGTACGATCAGCATAAAGAATTATTGTAAGCTCGGGAGATGCTCTCTGGTACACCTCTATGCTCTGATACAGTTGGCTCTGATCAACTTTCTTCTTTTCAACAAAGTATTCCAGATCCTTGGTAATAGAAACATTGATGGTTTTCTGAGGAATCGACTGTCCTGAGCTTGATCTGGGTAAAAATAGTTTTACAACATTGGGGTTGGCAACAGCAGAAGCCAGCAGGAAGAATAACAACAAAAAGAACATGATGTCATTCAATGCTGATGTGTGAACCTCGACGTGAGGTTTTTGTCTTTTTCTTAGATTCATTTGCCCGGCTCCTCTAACAAGTCAATAAACTCAATGGCATCTGTTTCGATCTTAAGGATTATACGGTCAAGCATAATATTCAATATATGATAAAGAACATATGCGATGATACCAATGATAAGTCCGGTAGCTGAAGTGATCATTTTCATGTAAAGACCACCCGAAATGGTGCCTATTTCAATAATTCCCTTAACAGATACTTCGTGAAAAATGGTGATCACCCCAATTATAGTTCCTACGAAACCTAACATGGGTGCAATACCTGCAATGATGCCAAGTATGCCTATGTTTTTTTCAAGCTTTGAAACCTCCAGCTTACCTACATTTTCAATTGCACCTTCAATATCTTTGATTGGTCTGCCTATTCTGATTAAGCCTTTTTCAAGCATTCTTCCCAGTGGGGTATTACTGTTTCTGCAAATGGCAAGGGCTGATTCCAATTTAGCCGATTTGATACTCTGTTTTACCTGCTGCATTAAATTCATCTCATCTTTTGAGGCTTTACGAATGGTAATGTATCGTTCAACAAAAATAACCAAACCGATAAATGCAAGAAGGGCCAGAGGGATCATTACCCATCCGCCTTTAAAAAGGAGATCTATAAATCGTAATTCCTGGGCTGTAGGCATTGTCTGTATCGTAGCCGCGGCTGTATCTGCAAGGGGTGTAAGAGTATCAATTTGTAATAATAACATATTATGGTTTTTTCTGTGGTTTAACTCTGGCTATCCAGGCTTCTTTATTTAGGTTTTTTTGTATTCTGATTAATTCAACCTGAGCTGAACTTTCATCTTTAAATGAACCAAGGCTGATCTTGATCATTCTTCCGGGCATGTTTTCAATAATTTTTGCGTCGATACCCTTAGAATTGAGTTGTTTAATATATTTTTCTGCCTCATCTTTCTTTGCAAAGGCTGCTCCGATAATTTCGAAAGTTAGACCTTCATCAGCAGGAGCCGAAGATGCAGCCTGCTCATTCAGAGGCTGGGCAGGCATATTTGTATTCGATGCCAGACTATCCGAATTCCCGGATAGGGTGTCGGCAGTATTGAGCGTTGAATCTGCTAAGATCACTGATTGATCAGCCGCAGGAGCTGCTGCAGGCTGTTCAGTTGCAGGAAAAGTATCTGATCTGAACTGTTGTACCGCATTATGGACTTGCGGATTAAAATAATACAAAAGTATAGCACCCATAATGATCACAGGAATAATGATCGCAATAATCAGTGGAAGGCTGCTCCGTTTTTCTCTTTCTTCCTCTGGTAACAGCACCTTTTCCTCTTCATCCTGCACAAGCAATGTTTCTTCTGCCGCATGATATCCGACTTCGTCCGGCTTCCTTTTGTAATCAGAAAGCGGTTTAAGGCCGTAAAAAATTCCCCCTATTTCTAAATTTTCTGATGCTTCAAAATCCAGAGCTTCATTGTTTTTGCGGATAGTACCCAAATGTTTTATCTCGGCAAGACCGGAAGATGACAATAGTTCCGACAAATGAGATGAAAATTCTTCAATAAAATATTCTGCAGAAGATACCGAAAGCTGCTTCTGACCGCTGATATATCTTGATAAGGAATTATGATCAGAAGTAGCCGCTTTAAACGATATCTGATAGGATGGAGGCCTGAA
>CAYHRC010000058.1:0-11354 GCA_964358565.1 uncultured Sphingobacterium sp.
TTTAAGCCCCTGAATATACTGCCGGTGCTCGTCCATCTTTTCATAGGCAATTTCCAATGATTTCGCCAGACCAACTATCCCGTAAACATTCTCGGTACCGCCTCTCATGTTCCTCTCCTGTGAGCCGCCAAATATCATCGGATTGATCTTGATCTTATGGTTGATGTACAGAAAGCCCACACCTTTTGGACCATGCAGTTTATGTGCAGCGCAGACCAGAAAATGAACTTTTAAGCGGCTTAGATCATGAGGGTAATGTCCCATGGTCTGAACAGTATCGCAATGATAAATTGCATTATATTTTTCACAAATATCTCCAACTCTTTCTATATCGGTGAGGGTACCTAACTCATTATTAGCATGCATCAATGAAACAAAGCTGCGTCCCTCTGTATTTAAAAGTTCCTCCAGATGCTGCAAATCGATGTTTCCCTTTGAATCAATATTCACATAGCTTAAACGGATAAGACCATTTTTTTCAAGGGCCTGAAGTGTGTGCAATACTGCATGATGTTCAATTGCTGAAGTTATAGCATGCTTTATACCATGATCTGTTATTCCGCTGCGAATGGCCATATTATCTGCTTCAGTACCACCAGAGGTAAAGAAAAATTCAGACGGGGAAGCATGCAATAAAGCAGCGATACTTTTTCTCGCCTTTTCAATGACAGTTCGCACTTCACGTCCATGTGCATGGATAGAAGAAGGGTTTCCATACTGGCTCTCCATTACTTCATACATCGCCTTTAAAACGTCCTTGTCTATAGGTGTAGTAGCCGCATTGTCAAAATATACGCGCATTGCTTTTAAAATTTGAGTATCAGGTAAAAGTTCATAAACTGATTGTATTACAAAAGCTGAGAGATAACTATTAAAAATGGCTATGATTCTTTTTAACTCAGTCTAAGTATTTCTTTAATATCGGAAATTATTTTTTGAGCAAGGTTATCTGCAAAGGTCTCTGAACCTGCTTCAGAATAGATCCTGATTATAGGCTCTGTGTTTGACCGTCTCAGATGCACCCATTGTTTCTCAAATTCTATTTTTAAGCCATCGATTGTACTGTGAGGCTGTTTTTCATATCTTTTTTCCACTTCCTGTAAAAGTGCATCAATATCCATTTCAGGAGTAAGTGTGATCTTATTTTTTGATATAAAATATGCCGGGTAAGCTGAACGGAGAACAGAAACAGATTTACCGCTTTTTGCCAGGTGAGTTAAAAACAAAGCAATCCCAACCAATGCATCTCTGCCATAATGTGATTCAGGATAAATAACTCCGCCATTACCTTCTCCGCCGATAACAGCATTGGTTTCCTTCATTTTATTCACCACATTGACCTCACCTACTGCGGCAGCATTGTAAATACATCCTGCTGCTTCTGTTACATCCCTCAAAGCCCTTGTTGATGACAAATTAGATACCGTATTCCCGGGTGTATGCCGAAGCACATAATCAGATATCGCAACCAGGGTATACTCCTCCCCAAACATGGTTCCGTCTTCAGAAACAAAGCACAAACGGTCCACATCAGGGTCTACCGCAATGCCGAGATCCGCTTTCTTTGAAATAACTTCGCACGACAGATCGGTCAGATTTTCCGGGAGTGGCTCAGGATTATGAGAGAACTGACCATCGGGTTCACAGTAAAGCTTGAAAACAGTTTCAACTCCCAGAGCCTTTAATAAAGCAGGGACAAATATGCCTCCTGTTGAATTTACACAGTCAATAACCACTTTAAAATTTGCTTTGCGGATAGTTTCCACATCAACCAGGGAAAGAGCCAGCACATGATCAATATGCTTTTGCAGATAGGTGTCATCATAAATGACTTTTCCGAGCTTATTTACATCCGCATATTCAAAATCGGTTTGTTCAGCCATTGTCAAAACCATCTGCCCATTCTCATCCGTAATAAACTCGCCCTTATCGTTAAGGAGTTTTAATGCATTCCATTGTTTCGGATTATGACTGGCCGTTAATATTATCCCTCCTCCGGCCTGTTCAAGCGGTACTGCTATCTCAACAGTTGGGGTCGTAGACAGACCGATATCAATTACGTCGATGCCGATACTCTGCAAGGTTCCTGCTACCAGGTTTCTCACCATATCACCGGAAATCCGGGCATCTCTGCCTAAAACGATTTTATTTTTCCCAGTGTTCTCAATAACCCAGCGCCCAAAGGCAGAAGTATATTTTACGATGTCAGGGGGTGTTAGCCCATTTCCTGCAATACCTCCTATGGTTCCCCTTATTCCTGATATAGATTTAATTAAAGTCACGCTATCTGATATAAAAAATCAAAAATAACAATTACATTCTATACCCATAGTGTAAAACAGTAAATGTCTATATTTGAAATTTAATCCGGATATCTTATATGCCTAAAAAGTGGTTTCAAAACTGGTTTAGCTCCCCATATTATCATATTTTATATCATCAGCGGAATGACGAAGAAGCTGAGTTTTTCATTGATAATCTTTGCTCGTATTTAAAACCGGGCATCAATTGCCGCTTGTTGGATATTGCCTGCGGTCGCGGACGGCATTCTGTGTATCTGAATAAAAAAGGTTATGATGTAACGGGAATAGATCTTTCAGATTCAAGTATTAAGTTCGCAAAGCAATTTGAGAATGAAAAACTTCATTTCTTTGTTCACGATATGCGATATCCTTTCTATATCAATTACTTTGATATCGCATTTAACCTCTTTACCAGCTTTGGCTACTTTGAAACAGAAAAAGATCATATCAATGCATTGAAAACTTTCAGAAAATCACTGAAAAAGGATGGCATTTTGGTTCTTGATTATTTTAACAGTGAAAAGATCATCAGGCATCTCACTCAGCAGGAAGTAAAGCATGTTGATGGCATCGACTTTTATATCAGTAAAAAAGTGGCCGATGGGAAGATTGTAAAGAGCATTTCTTTTGAACATAAGAACAAAGATTATTCATTTAAAGAGGAAGTGAAAGCTTTCACTTTCTCCGATTTTGAAAGAATGTTCAAAAACAGTGGTTTCAGGATCTTAAACCATTTTGGCGATTATTCTTTAAATCCCTTTGATGAAAATACATCAAACCGTCTGATATTTATTTGCCAGAAAGCCGATGCTTGAGAAGCTTACAGAATTTGACCATACCTTATTCTTTGCTATCAATCAGGGTTTAGCCAATCCTTTCTTTGACTGGCTGATGCCTTTATTAAGGAACAGGTTTTTCTGGACTCCGTTATATTTGTTTATGGTCATATTTTTTGTCAGAAATTATGGTAAAAAGGGATGGCTGCTGATAATTTTTCTGGGACTTTCATTCGGATTTTCAGATTATTTCTCTTCTTCTATTGTGAAGCCTGCTATTGAGCGTCTAAGGCCCTGCAATGATCCCAATATTAAAGAAGAAGTAAGAAACCTCGTAGATTGCGGGACTGGTTTCAGCTTCCCTTCATCGCATGCTGCAAACCATTTTGCCATGGCATTTTTTTTGATCTCCATCTTTTATCATAAATGGAAGCCAATCCTGCCCTTAGCAATTTTGTGGGCATTCTCTATAAGCTTCGCTCAAGTTTACGTAGGGGTCCATTACCCGGGAGATGTTACGTTTGGAGCTATTCTCGGAGGGATGATCGGATATGTTATGAGTGGAATTTTATTAATAACCCAGCCTTTTAAAACATGGAAACCGGAGAACTGATCTTGCTTTTCGCCAGCGCATTGTTAGGCGGTTTGGGTATATTCCTGTTTAAAAATGATACTACCAAACACTTAAAGCTTGTTTTATCCTTCAGCGGCGCCTACCTCTTTGCGATCACTGTTCTGCACCTTATGCCGGATGTATATGATACCAAAGATTCTCAAATAGGATTGTATATTCTGGGTGGTTTTCTCCTTCAGATAATCATGGAACAGTTTTCAGAGGGTATTGAACACGGGCATATTCATAAAAATAGTCATAAACATTATATATTCCCTTTCGGCATCATGATTAGCCTGTGCCTTCATGCATTTCTGGAAGGTATGCCTTTAGCGCAGGGACATCATAAGGAACTGGTTTATGGTATTGCATTACACCATATTCCAGCGTCTTTTGCATTAGGCAGTGTTCTCAGCCAGCATCAAATAAGCAAAAGATCAATTATCTCTCTTCTGATTCTTTTTGCGGTGATGAGTCCGCTGGGCTACTGGTTAAGTTTTCAGATAGGGCAGGGTTCAATGGGAAATATCGGAGCTTATTTTGACAGGATCATGGGCGTTGTTATCGGTATCTTTCTGCATATCTCCACAACCATCCTATTTGAATCAAGCGTAGACCATAAATTTAATTTGAAGAAATTGGTGGCTGTACTGCTTGGACTAAGTATCGCCCTGGCGGGATTTTTACTGGAATAGATGTTATGTGTTGCGGGTTATGTGTTGCGGGTTACGTGTTGCGGGTTGCGGGTTGCGTGATGAGTTGCGGGTTTTCGGTAATCAGTTGTTGGTAAGGACAGTAAGGTTACATGTTAAAAAGCCTGAATAATCTTTGTTTTACTAATCCGTAATTTCTAATTCGTAATTCGTAATTATTCTTCACAAACCAATAATTGTCAATTCCAAAGTCTACCCTCTCATCTTATCCAGTAAAGAACTTAATTGAGCTGCCTCCTTATCTGTGATATTGTCCTTCAAAATATCCTTCGAGGACATCTCAGCATCCATCTTTTTTAAAGTACTAAGGCCTTTTTCAGTGATGAGTATATCCACTGCACGCCGGTCTTTCTCATTGACACACCTTTGTACAAGTTGTTTTTGAACCAAACGTTCAACTATCCTGGAGGCATCCGACATTTTATCAAGCATCCGCTCTTTGAGGAGGTTAATCGTAGCTGGTCTGGGGTGACTGCCGCGTAATATTCTTAAGATATTATACTGTTGTAAGGTAATTTTATGCTTGTTAAGGCGCTGCCGCAGATGATTAGTAAGCCAGCCATAGGTATAGATGAGATTCACTACTGCCTTCTGGTGATTATCCTCAAACTTATTGCTGACAATTTCCTTCTCTATTTCCATGTTGAAATGTAAAATTACTTATTCAGCCTTTATGAATAAATATTTATGTAAATATCAGCAATATTGCACATCAATTCCCGTCCTTTTCATCGCTTTTATCCTGACCATATTTCCAGGGACAATGCCTGCATTTGTTTTTACAGCAAGTTCCCCTTTTTAAGTGGTAATGCTCTGTAAAAACTATATATCCCTCCTCGTTAAGATAATAATCAATACCCTCGATCAGCATTAGTTTAACAATTTGACAGGTAATTGATCTCTGAAATATTCTCTGAGGTGCCTGCCATCCCCATGAAGGGTCCATACCTGTTTTGGCTGCACCTTATCCAGCATAAACAAAATGCCATTCCAGTCTGCATGATCTGAAATTAAGAGCTGCAGGTCATTATTGACCTGCAATCTTTTCCATCCGGAAGCCATGGCTCTTACCACATTCTTAGCCCTGATATAACTGTTAAATGTTAATGGAGGTACAATATAAACATAGTTTTGATCAGGCTGTTTCATTAGCTTACGGCTATAAATGTCATATTTACCCGGTTTGAAAGCAAATGATTCATAAATCTTATTGAGAGGCAGTATGGAATGATGTACAAGTGTGGTACGTTGCGGGCAATGCTCTGTGATAAGGCTGATCAGCCGCTGCGCCTTGCCCAGGGAATAGGCTCCAAGTAAAACATTATGTTTGAACCCGTTCATTTTTTTGATCTCCTCTACAGGATCAGGGTGCATCACACTCGGATCTGCAAAGGTTGATTCAGTGATCAACACATCCGCCTGCACAAATTCAATTCTTTCGCATGTCGGGTCTTCCTGAAGCTTGTAATCCCCAGTATATAAATAGCGGATACCTTCATATTCCATCAGCACCTGGGCTGAGCCGAGGATATGCCCTGCCGGAATAAAACTGATCTTTACCCCATTTATCCAGAAGGGCTCAGCCCATCCGGAGATTAAAAAATTCTTGCCTGCATTCTTTTGGTAACGCTGCCGCATAATAGCCGCAGTTGCTGCAGTACAATACACATTTTCGTTCCCTTTCGCCACATGATCTCCATGAGCATGGGATATTACAGCATGAGAAGCGGGCTGTTTGGGGTCGAGGTAAAAGTTACCTGTCCGGCAATACAATCCATATTCATCAATAATTAAAAAATCATCAATGATCATGAGAGAGAATCTAAACCAAGAAAATAACTGTGCAGATCAAGTATTTGTGGGATCAAAAGCTGCCTTTCATCATTTATCAGGATATGATCTGCAAGTTTTTCTTTTACTTCGTCACTAAACTGACGGTTCATCCTGGATTCTATTTCTTCCCTTGTTATACCATCCCTTAATTTGATCCGCTCAATTCTGATTTCCAGTGGCGATTTCACAAGCACAGTTTGATCACACATTTTATATGAATCGCTTTCAAACAACAGTGCTGCCTCTTTTACGACATACGGTACTGCTTCCTGAGATTCAACCCAAAGATCGAAAGCTCTGAAAACTGCCGGATGAACCAGGGCGTTTAGCTTTTCCAGCTCGGTTTTGCTATTAAAAACAATCGCTGAAAGATATGATCTGTTTAAGTCACCACGTTCTGAATACGACTTCTCGCCAAAACTTTTAATAATGTCCTGTCTGAGCACCTGATCAGTGTACATGATCGATTTAGCTACCGCATCTGCATAAAATACCGGGATCCCCAGAATTTCAAAAACTTTACAGACCGTGGTTTTACCACTTCCCATCCCGCCAGTTACACCGATCTTCAACATTATTTTTGAATAATAAAATCAACATTCTGAGGCTCAATCCGCACCAGGGTGCAGAATTCCGGAAAACGGGTCAATTTCACGGGTAACTGATTATAGGCCTTTTCCCTCCACTGATCCATATCTATCGTAGCTTCAAAATAATTCCGGTCTATTTTAGCATAATTATTTAATGCCGTCATAAAGGTTATCTTAACCTTATCAGGAAGAACTTTAATGGTGCTAAAATCGCGGTTATTTAAAACCGTTATTGGAATTTCAACGCTCTTTTCAGTAAATTCTTCAACCCGTATCCTGACATCAGCAGTACTGGGATAAATATTAATATTGGCCTGGGAAGGTCTTTTAAGCGCTATCCGGGTATTTATATTTTTATTTACCCCGGTCAGTTTAAGCGTGTCGGTAACCCAGCTATCGATCAATGACAACTCTTTGAGTGGTCCTGTAAGTGTAACATAGGCCGGGCTCAGACGTATGGAATCTGCTATACCGTATTGTTTAAGGAACTGCATTTTATAAGTCAGCTTGATTGGGACTTTTTTAATAGCTCTCGAAGAGAAATCAAAGTATAAGGTGTCTGGCTGAACATATACCACTTTTTGACTGGACGCAAATTGCCGGTTGATGTAATCCAACTGATCTGATAAGCTGATAAAACTTTGTTTGTTGAGCTGCCTGAGGTTAATATTCACAGACTGCGGACTGATTCGCAATTTGGAGAATAATAGTTGCCAGCCCGTGCCTTCTATCTGCAATTTTACAGTATCAGACTGCAGTGAATGAAATGCTTTATTCTGCGGAAAATCAACGAATCGTACTACCGTTCTTGCCTGGTAAACATAGCGGTTCGAAAGTGCAAAAAATAGCCAAGCCCCCATCGCGAAGAATAGGCAGACAAAAAACAGGGATATTTTACTTCGCTCTGCTTTATTGAATTTAAATAATGGCATATTTAAAGTTCTTTGGCAAATTTACTTAAATAAAAATGCCGCCTCAAAAAGAAGCGGCGCTCTCAGTAGTATAAAGACTCAATTACTTTGTTGCAGGCTGGTTAAGAGCTTTTGAAGCTTCCTGTGACACAGAAGACTTCTCAAAGCGGATTTTTGTTCCGCTTTCAACTTCAATAAGAAAAGTAGCATCATTCATTTCAACGATCTTTCCATGTATTCCAGATGTTGTAATGACCTTATCGCCCTTTTTTAATTCTTCAACATATTTTTTCTGATCCTTTGCTTTCTTCATTTGCGGACGTATCATAAAAAAATAAAACACCACGATGATAAGAAGCATCGGTAAAAACTGGCCAATCTGTTCCATATAAATTTGTTTAATGTTAATTTTTAATTCTTAGCTGCAGCTGCAGGAGAAACGTTTCCAAGGATGTTCAATTCGGTCAATGAAGGAATGGTATTGGCAGTAATACTTACTACTTTATTTTGCATACCAGACTTACCAGCACTGTTAAATACCACTTTGATAATACCTGCTTCACCAGGAGCAACGGGCTCTTTCGGGTATTCAGGAATGGTACAGCCACAGGTTGCAGTCGCACTTGTAATGATTAAAGGGCTCTTTCCTATATTCTTAAATTTAAAATCATAGGATACTTTTTCTCCTTCTGTGATCTGACCGAAATCATATACTTCTTTTTCGAATTTAAACACAGGTACGGCTTCAGCATTAGGTTCTGAAGGGGTACTTACAGTCTGAGTTTCTGAGGCAGTAGCCGACTGTGTTGGGCTTTGATTATTGCATGCCATAAGTACAGCCATGCAAGCAAGTGAAAAGATAATTTTTTTCATGTATTATTTATTTATTCTATTAAACCTCTGCCAACCTTCCTGACTTTTCCTGCAGCTTTAAGGTCAGCTAATATTTTATCTAAAATACCATTTATAAACGAATTACTTTTAGGTGTGCTGAATTCTTTTGCGATTTCAATATACTCGTTCATTGTTACTTTTACAGGTATGGATGAAAAATGTATGAGTTCGACAATAGCCATTCTCATTAATAAAGTATCCATAACAGCAATCCGTTCAGCCTCCCAATTTTTTGTTTTCTGAGCGATCAGTTCCTGGTATTCCTGTTCAAAGGCTATCACCTTTTTAAACAGATCAATTATAAAAGGGCGGTCCTCATCCCAGTTAGGGCAAACCTGAGCCAGTTTATTATCGGCCGGGTCTTCACTTGAAAAATTCTTAAATGTTTTGGCCACCAGCGCCTGTAAAACTTCTTTATCAACCGGCCAGTTAATGAATTTTTCTTCAAAAACCTGCTCTATTCCCGGAGATTTTAAGATCAGTTTCTTAAATATGTACTTGATAATATCCTTATCTGTTTTGATCGTATGTTCTTTCAGATCCAGAAATTCGGCATATTCGGGGGACACCTTAAGGGTATGAAAAATGGATTTAGTTATTTCGGGATCAAAGTCCCAGGATATCTTATATTTTTTTACTGCCGCAAGATATTCCTGATTTTGAAGTAAGGACTGTATAAAAAGATTATGCTGCAGCTTGACACTTGCGTTAAGATCATCCTCCGAAGGCAAATATTTATTTGCCCGCTCTTCAGCATTCGTGATACTATATTCTGATACTTCAACAAGCAAAGACAGAAGCCAGATATACATTTCATAAACCTTGTCTACACTTTGCACCAGTGCCGTTTCAAAGGGCTTTACCTCCTTCGATTGTGATTGCTGATAAGAATATAATACCTGTAATGCTTTAACCCTCAGGTGCCTTCTGTTTAACATGTATAAGAACGATTTTTGTGTTTATATGCCTGAATTACCAGGCTGCTTTTATTTTTCTGATATCCTCAATGCGCTTTTCTGCAATTTTATTTGCCGCTTCATTTGTGGGGATATTCTCTTCCCTGGATTTTTTAATCACTCTCCGGGTGGCTTCATAAATATTTTCAGCCATCTGAAGTGTTTTCTTTTTGCTAAAACCTGCTATTTCCGAGTAACAGTTAATAAGCCCTCCTGCGTTGATAAGATAATCAGGGGCATACATGATACCCTTTTCGAGTAACATCTTGCCATGCACTTCTTCATCGGACAGCTGGTTGTTTGCCGAACCGGCGATGATTGAACATCTTAACCTGTTAATCGTTTCAGTATTAACTGTAGCACCCAGGGCGCACGGACAGTAAATATCTATATCAAGATCGAAAAGACTATGATTGGCAACTGCCTCAGCACCATATTTCTGCGCAACCTGACCTAAACGCTCTTCATTGATATCGCTGATATAAACCTTTGCATTTTCATTTCTCAGCAGACCTACAAGATTTTCACCCACATGACCGATTCCTTGTACAGCAATCGATTTTCCGGCAAGGCTGTCATTTCCATTCAACTCTTTTACACAAGCCTTAATACCCATGTAAACACCCCTGGCGGTCACCGGTGAAGGATCTCCGCTGCCACCAATAGATTCCGGAATCCCGGTAACATGTTTGGTTTCCATCCTGATATACTCCATATCACGGGGATTTGTACCCACGTCTTCTGCAGTAATGAATGAACCATTTAAATTCTCTATGAAGCGGCCAAACCTGCGCATCATGGCCTCACTTTTCTGAACACGGCTGTCTCCAATGATCACTGCTTTACCCCCACCCAGATTCAAGCCAGTTATGGCGGCCTTATAGGTCATGCCTCGTGATAAGCGCAGTACATCATACAGAGCTTCTGCTTCTGTTTTGTAGGCCAACATGCGTGTGCCTCCTAATGCAGGGCCTAAAGTAGTATCATGTATAGCAATAATTGCTTTTAAACCGGTATCAGGATCGCTGCAATAAACTACTTTCTGATGTCCAGATTTACCAAGCTGACTAAAAACTGAATGTTCATCAAATTGAGATAATATCATAGTTGGTGCCTTGCTTTACCCCACAAAAGTAATAAAAATTCCCCTATCCTGCTTCCAAAACGCTTGGGTTAAATTGATTTAATTGCAGGAAGAGTTAAAAGTACCCCGTGAATTAAGTAAATGTCATAATCTCCGGTTCTAAATCAAAATTCTGGCTATTTTTGCATTCAAGGATCCGATGAAAGAACTGGCATATCTCAATAAATTTTTATACAAGTATCGCTGGCGCTTGCTGCCGGGGGTGTTGTTTGTAATTATTTCCAACATCTTTGGAGTGCTGCCTGCACAAGTAATCAGGATCTCCTTCGACCTCATCAATGAGAACATTTCCATTTACAGGCTTTTCGATGGTTTCGACCGTCAGCAAGTGATCGGTGAGATATTCAGCCACAGTTTATTGCTGTTCGGCCTTGTCGTTTTTATTCTGGCATTGCTACGTGGAATTTTTCTCTTTTTCATGCGGCAAACGATTATTTTAATGTCACGTCATATTGAGTACGACCTTAAAAATGAGATATACCGGCATTATCAAAAATTGTCGATGGCTTTCTACCGCCGGAATAATACCGTTGACGTTATCAACAGGGTTACCGAAGATGTACGCCGGGTAAGAATGTATCTAGGCCCTGCAATTAAGTACACGATAAATACAACGGTATT
>CAYHRC010000059.1:0-11319 GCA_964358565.1 uncultured Sphingobacterium sp.
ATGAATTAGCTCCGTCAGAAACTTGCCTTTCACCCTGATTACATGCTATAATGCTTAGAAGAAATATTGCCGATAGTACACAGCAGGTATATTTATGTATTTTCATCAGAGAATATTTTGTTTTTTATCTGCAATGAAGCTTGCATGAGCTTTTCTCATTTCAGTTTGCCTGCCTGCGGTAGGCAGGAGAGCGGCAAGCTCATGCAGGTTTCATTTGAATTGGATCAAGGCATTTTTAATGAGAGGGATACTAAACATTAAAGACCCCAGCGTGTCTCCTTTAAATCCTCAATTTTAACATAGTTCTGCTTCTTAATACTGCCATCGCTGAGCACATTATACCCTTTTGGGGCTCCGCCTTTCCATGATAAACCCTGAACCTGCTGCGCCATTAATTTTCTATGTTCCTGAATTATACTCTTGCTGCTTGATTTATATGCGATATTGTTCCATTCATTTTTATCCACGTCATGATCGTACAGTTCTTCCAGGTTAATGAAGGGATAATAAATATATCGATAGCGTTTAGTTCGGATCGTATGTCCGTCACCGGAATTAGCCCGGCCTTCTTCAACCATTTCATAGGATGTCAAAGCAGGTTTATGATCAAAACTTTGATTTTTTAGCATGGGCACAAGGCTTTCACCGTCGCAATAAGCCGGAATCTTTTCTCCAATCAGATCGACCAGGGTTGGAAAGATATCCATCATTGATACCGGAACATTGGTCGAACTTCCGGACTTAGTTATTCCCGGAGCGATGATAAACATTGGAGCCCTTGTGGAACGCTCCCAGAGGGTGAATTTCTCCCAGTTCTCCTTTTCTCCCATATGCATTCCATGATCTGACCATACCACAATGATGGTATTCTTTGCAAAAGCAGTCTTCTCCAGATGATCCAAAAATTTACCCAGCATCGCGTCTGTAAAGGAAATGGTTGCCATGTACGATTGTATCACTTTTTTAAGCTGGTTATTATCAGTAATGAAACGATGGAGTACCCTTCTTCCATGAACAAAAGCATCCTCCAGATCATTTTCTTTGATCTCCAGATTCGGAACGGACCCCAATGGGTACATATCGAAGTATTTTTTAGGCACTTCCCATGGATCATGAGGCTTGGTTAAACCCAGAGCCAGAAATAAAGGTTTTTCATGCTTCTGACTAAGCTCATAGTTTGCCCATTCAACAAGATGATAATCTGCCATAAAATCATCCCCCTGGCTGATTGGCCCCCATGTAAAATATTCAGGCTGAACACCTTTGAAATTCTTAGCTGAAATGATTGAATCAGGAGCCCTGACCTGGAAAGGTATTGGAATGCGCAGACTTGGGTAATAATAATCCCAGCCTTTTGCTTCAGATTGGTTCAGCATCGCCCTTGGCGGTGCCAGGGTATGATAAATTTTCCCTCCTGCAAGTGTTTTGTAGCCCTTTTCTTTAAAGAACTGTTCGAGTGTCACCACATCTTTCAGCGCCGGAACCTCACGCCATTTGGCGTGTTTCCATCCTGTTACACCCGATCTTGCAGGGCTTACCCCTGTCATGATGGCAACACGTGAAGGTGCACATGCCGGTGATGGGACATGGGCATTGGTGAAAGACATTGACATCTTCCGCAGCCTGTCGAAATTAGGTGTTTTTAGTCCGGGTAAGCCTCCAAACTCAATTGGATTGATCCAGTCATTCAGATCATCGATTGAGAGGAAGATGACGTTGGGGTGTTGGGAATTGTTTGTTCGGGAATTGTTTTGAGAAAATCCTTCATTTAAAGTAATAGTCAATACAACTGCTAAGCATACAAATGCCTTTAATAAATACCTGAGATTATTTAAAAAGCGATTATTCATATTGTTATTCATAATGATAATAGATATCTAAAACCTGAGGTGTTTTTTTCTAAGATTTTTACCCTTCTAATTATTCCTAATGCAATGTAAACAATAATTAAATATCCTGGCAACCTTATATATAACATCAGAAAAGTCTAAAAATGATGGCTTATTAAATTCTAAAATACTTGAATGTAAATTATAAAAATATAATGCATTAAATAAATTGTTGCAAATATTATTAAGTTTTGAGTAAGTATTCAAATCCGGTAAACACTACTACACTTTAAACAATGGAGGCCTTTGTTGTGAATACAACAAAAGCCTCCACTAGCATATTAATCTGTTAAATTCGGCCTCTTAAATGCATTCGAAGTCCCTTATAACAGTACTAGCTAGAAAGCGGAGGGCCAACCGGAGCAATTATTTTATTTCGTGTAGAAGGATAATTGTATTTTTTTGCAGTGAATTTAGCCGTTAGATATTCACCCATATGAATGTTCCCCGACATAACATCTCCTGAAACTGTCCCTGAAAAGGTATAATTTATATGATCTCCGGGAATACTTGCGTTAGAAACAAACTTCACCTGATTGCCTTCAATTGTACCAAGCATTTCCCGGAATGAATACTCACCTTTATGAGAGCCCTGAAGCCAGTTTCCGTCCTGTTTTTCAATAAATAATTGTTGTTTACTATTGCTACTGTAGAATTCAACGGTAACATCCCACCGACCGCTGATGTCTGCCTGAGGAGCGTCCATCACCTGGGATATCGGATTCCGTTTACGTGAAAGAACCTCGTAAATCCTGTCTGCCACAATTTTATCATCTCCAGGCTGCATCATCCAGGAAGAGATGGATATACTTGTCGTTCCATCAGTATTCATACCTGCTGCTGCTGCTGCTGCTGCTGCAGCAGTGGCAGGACGGCCTCCACCTGATCTACCAAAACTTAACGCAATCCGGGGTTTAGTAGTAGCCAATTCAGTAGCCACCTCCTGACCTGTTATGTTTAACTTTCCAGGGTTCCATGTAATGGATAAAGACGGTGTACGGTTACTGAGGCCTCCGGGCTGGCGAATTTCGGTCTGGACACTTTCAATGCCCGAAACTCTTTTTACGATATTATCAAGCCAGCTGTTCCAGGTTTTCATTTCACCATCATGATCCCGTTTAGACCATGCCTCAACAGCTGCAAGCATGCCCATATGTTCTTCACGGCCTACCTTATTATCCCTGCCCGGACCATGGTGAGGTGAACTGGCCTGCCATGCAGACATCAGAATATCCTTTTTCCCTAATAGCAATCCTGCACATTGCGGCCCTTTAATAGCCTTTCCTCCACTATATGCGACTATTGTAGCACCCTTTGCCAGGTGTACATTTGGATTAAGTGTTAATATTTCAGCTGCTGCATCTACCAAAATAGGAATATTCATTGGCTTTGCTATCGAAGCAACAGTTTCTAAAGAAAGAGGCTCCTTTGAACCAGATGACAAATAGATCATTGCTGTCCGGGAATTAATAGCATCCCTGAGTTCCTCCGGAGTGTTCACCATAATGATCTTTACTCCAATATTACGTATAGCATGATCATACACACTTCGTGATGAAGTAGGTATGATCACTTCGGTCTTTTCAAAACCAGATAAGTCTGGTATACGTACCAGTTTTTCAGGATTACCACCTGTAACACAGGCAGCAGTAACATGCTTCAGACCTGCAGCACATCCCGAAGAAACCATTCCCCATTCAGCGCCTGATAATTCTGAGAGCCTCTGTCCAATTCCCACCGCCAATTCATCTAGTTGAACAAAATACTGATATGCAGAATCCATTGCTTTACGTACTTCGGGAAGCTCCTCGGATGCGCCAATGATGGTATAAGTACCTTTACAATTAATAACAGGCTCAACTCCAATACGTCTGTATACTTCAGCCCCCTCTGAACTTAGATCATTTTCAGATCTAAATTCTTTGACAGGGGATAATTTATTCTTACTGGAGGAGCCGGATAAAGCTTTAATGACTTTTTTATGTTTCATATCAATTATTATATAACGGTTAAAACTTAATAATATACCTTAATATAAGCTGCATAATTGTCTTTATTAAGAGTTGATTCTGCCTGAGGATAAACTTCCCGGCGTGGTATAGTTCCGCCCGTTTCATTTCCAACATAATTTGTAGGAGTTATAAAGTATAACCTATTCTACGCCAGTTGGCATAAACTTCCATATTATTCATAATTAAGGACGCCCACAATTCAGTATGAACCTGTTTCATATGCTCTCTTCAAAAGTACCACCACTGTTGTACGGGTGCGCAGCAAGATATGTATCCACAGCAGCTGTTGAAATGCTAAAACCACCAGGATAAGGAACATCTTTTGATTTTGCCATATTAGCCCTGGCAGCTTTTTCAAAATGTTCTTTAGGTGTTCCAGGTCCCCATCCTCTAAGTGCAGCCTCTGCCAGATAAAACTCAACCTCAGCGTACTCCTGAAAAATAGTTGGGGTAGAATTACTTCCTATCTTGAGCATCTGAAAAAATCTTAAACTTCTATTGATATTCTCTGTAGATTCTAAACCTAAATATTTGAACATTTCGTTGTTTCTGGAAAATGTATAATCTATTATTAACTTTCTGTTTATAGATTCATAATTACCGGATCATAATAGCTGCATTTAAATATTTATTTGGAGAAATTCTCTAAAGGTCTGGATTATCAGATCTATTCATTGGTGGTCTTATGACTGCAGGTGGTTTAGGATCATGGATAAAAACATCTGGTTTATCTATCGGCTGGATAGATTTATGCTTGGGGTCGAATAAAACGATATTGGATTCTCTATACTTACTGGAATTATATTTTATACCGTTGTAATTAGCTTTTTTAGCACAGTCTGCAACAAAATTGGTAAGTAGATATCCTGGCTTCCAGGTTGAATTATCCTTTGATATCCTGCGTTCCAATACATTATTATTAAGGAGCGCAGTAAACAAGACACTTCCGAAATTCAGAAATCCTCCCCAATCTATTTTAAGATCAAGAATATTTGTGATGCCGTCAATATGATATTTCTGCACCCAAATTAATGCCGGTTGATGATAATCATCTAATATCTCAGCAACCGAGCAATCACGGCTTTCTGACACGTAAAGGACACTTTGACCGGGATGATTATATCTCCCGATCCTTGCAATTCCAACATCCGGTGCACCAAGATCTATACTATTAAATACTTTTGCATCTCCAACAATTCTGCTTCTGTAACAATCAAATTTCTCCAGTACACATGTCTGCAGGTTTCCGCTTTCAATTTCTTTCTGGATTTTCCTGGCTAAGGGGTTATCCAATACTAAAGAAGGATATAATTTAATATATTCCTGAAGGTCAATAATTTTCTTTTTGAACTTTCTGTCAGCCTCTCCTAATTTGATATGGATTTGATTATCTTTCTCTTCTTCAGCTCCTATATATGAATGGATCTCAAAATCATTATTCCCACAACTCTTACATACCATGTGGGCAGCAATATCAGCATGATATGTTTTGGGGATTTTATAATCGTTAAATAAATCAATCAACTCTCTTTTTTGTCCATACAGCCAGATTACCTCATTTCTATCATAAGGTTGGTCATAAGTACAATATCGTATCAGGTCTTTTACCTTTTGATAATGTATTCTGGCTTTTCCCAATAGTTCAGGTTTGCTGAGTGTATTCATAAGTTAATTTAATATTGAGCACCAAATTAAGATTATTGACTTCAAGAATCCACAGATATTCTTTATTAAGGCTCCAATTCAAAAAGAACTTCAATTTCAACAGGCTTATTATTAGGTAAAGAGTTGAATCCTACAGCACTGCGAACACCTGTCCCATTTTCAGAACCCCAAACCTTAACAAATAGTTCACTGCAACCATTAATTACATAAGGGTGTCTTTCAAAATCCGGCGTACAGTTAACCATTCCTAAAGTTTTAATTACGCGTTTAATCTTATTTAAACTACCCAGGTGTGCTTTAATTGTGGATAAAATATTGAGTCCAACTTGCTGAGCTGCCAGCTTGCCTTCTTCCATATCCATATCCTTACCCAGTTTTCCTTTGATTAAAGTTTCATCATTTTGAATTGGTCCGTGTCCAGAGACATATAGAAATTGTCCTACAATAAGGTAAGTAACATAAACACCAATAGGTTTGGGAGGTGGCGGCAAGCTCAAACCAGTTTGAGCAAAATTTTCGTCTGGAGTTAAATTATTCATAATTTTAAATTTTATTCACTATTAATTAAATAATAATTTTCTTTCTAATCTCTTATACAAATATTTCAATTAAAAAATTCGTTTAAAGAGATAGCTAATTTCCTGAAAAGCTAAACCGATAATGAGATTGATATAAACCTATAAATCTATTACCACGTCAGCCATCTCGGGTTTTATATTTTTGTCATATGCTGCCTGATCAAACTCTTTTTCGCTTTTGGCAATTACTATGGCAGCAATTCCATTACCGATCATATTAGTAATTGACCGCGCCTCTGACATAAACCTATCCACACCCAGTAAAATTGCAATACTTTCTACCGGCAAGATCTTTAAAGCGGCTAATGACGAAGCAAGTACAATAAATCCGGTCCCTGTAACACCTGCGACTCCTTTGGAAGTAATCATTATTACACTAATTATTGTGATCTGTTGTCCCAAAGAAAGATTGACATTAAACACCTGAGATAAAAAAATTATAGCCATGGAAAGATATATGGATGTTCCGTCCTGGTTAAATGAATATCCTGTAGGAATAACCAGTCCCACAACAGATTTTGAGCAACCCAGCTTTTCCATCTTCAGCATCATACTAGGAAGTACGGATTCGGAAGAAGAAGTTCCCAGTACAATAACTATTTCCTGACGGATGAATTTAAGATATTGCCACAAACTGAACTTATATAAATAACAAATGAGATTCAGAACACCAAAAATAAATAAAGCCATAGTCATATATACAGCAATCATTAACTTACCCAATGGATATAAAGTATCAAGTCCATAAGTTCCAATAGTGTAGGCCATACCGCCAAATGCACCAAATGGCGCCAGACTCATGATCACTTTCATGATATTAAAAAACACTTTAGACAATTTTTCAAATGTATTTATAAGGGAAGTTCCTGAAGATCCCATTCTGCTCAAAGCGAAGCCAAAAAGTACTGCAAAGAATAATATTTGCAGGATATCTCCTTTTGCGAAGGAGTCGAAAATGTTTTTAGAAGCAATATGGGATATAAACTCACCCCAATTGATGTTTTCAGCGCTTTCCTGATAAGGCTTTATTTTCGAACCATCAATATTTGCTGTTGAAAGATCGAATCCCGCTCCAGGCCGAAATATGTTTGCTACAAATAATCCAATAATAATGGCTAATGTAGTTACCAGTTCAAAATAGATAAGAGCCTTCCCACCAACTCTTCCGACCTTTTTCATATCGCCCATTTGAGAAATCCCAAGCACTATGGTTAAAAAAATAATAGGTGCTATGATCATACTTATCATATTGATAAAGGTTTGACTGATCAGTTTTGCTGTTGGGGCAAAACCTGGAGCATTCAAACCAACCATAACGCCGATAACAATAGCAACCAATACCTGAAAAGAAAGATGAGATACTACGCGTTTCATAATGTAAAAAAGATTAATAGTTTACCATAATTATCAAATCAGATAATTACTGATGACCTTTATGATTAAATAAGCTGTTCGAGCTAAATTGGTAATAGGATTAGCTCTTGTTTTCATTCGTATCTATCCGATCATTTCAGATAATGACTACTTTCTAAGTTATAACAAGCTGTCACGTGATTAATGTGCAGGTGTTTTAACCCTGGCGGAGCCTGTTTAAGAAGCATGACAGAATGTATATGAGAATATTATGGATTGACTGCGACGATTGAATTAAGTTCATAAACTATCATTCCTCCTTTGATAGTCATTTCACATTCAAGTCTTTGTTTGCCTTCAATTCTGTTACCATCTGAATCTCTAAAACCGAATGTGCCTGCGCGAGTAGACAAAATAGCTACATCGGCAATTGCTCCTACAGAAAGATTACCAAGTTCCTCACGCTTGATAGCCTGTGCCGGTGCCCAGGTACTGCGGGCAATTACGCCAGGGACATCCATACCAATAGCCAGTAAAGTGGATAATACATTTACCTGATTTTTCATACCTGCGTTCATACTACCTGTATGGAGATCGGTGCTTATAGTGTTTGGAAGAAATCCTGCTTTAAAGGAAGGTATGGCCTGATTAAAGTTAAAACTACCGCCCCCGAATCCAACATCAAACAGAATTCCTCTCTTCTGAGCGGGAATAATGAAGGATCTTAATTGCTTGGTTTTCACATCTGTAACCGGCTCTCTTCTGGCAGCTTCTGTAAAAACATGAGTATAAATATCCCCCGGTCGCAAGTACTTAAAAAATAAATCTTCAAGAGGAAGCGGATAACCTAAATCTATAATAACAGGCATATCAGCCAGTTTGCCTGCTTCTACAACACGCTGAACTGGTACCCAGGAAAATGTATTGAAATGGGCGAGTTTAAATCCAACAATATAATCCTTATTTTCAAGAGCTGTTTTAGCTGCCATTTTAGCATCCATATCATCAATATTCTGCTCATAATCAGCACGGCCCCTCATTCCTTCACCTACAATATTCAAAAACGACAACACCCTGGTTTTTGACTTGTCAATTATATTTCTTTTAAATGTTGGAAAGGATTTCCATCCGGCATCCCCGCAATCAACTACAGTAGTTACTCCAGACCTAAAGGTAAATCCATCTGGTGATACTGACAAATCACCATTGCTCAAAGCACGGTTGGTCTCGGTTCCGGCAAAAACATGAGTATGCAAATCAATAAATCCAGGACTAACGTACATTCCTTTGGCATCAACAACTTTTGAAGCCAAATTTGGATTGATATTTTTTGCTACAGCGGCAATCTTACCGTTCTGGATTGCAACATCTATTAATTCATTGATGTTATTTTTTGCATCAATAACAAGCCCTCCCTTGATAAGGATATCATATCTGGTTTGTGCCTGGGCAGATCCTGTTAAAATGCCCAGATAAAGAAACAGGAAGAATATTTTTCTCATAATTTAATATATTTAATTAATTCAAATCAGACATTAAGTATTTTTTGGTTTGCTTGATCTTCACTTAGCTTTAGCTATATTACTGGCTATTGCATTCAGATCATAAACTATTTTTCCTCCTCTGATAGTCATTTCGCATTCGAATCTTTGTGTGCCATCCAGCTTTTTATTTCCGTTATCTCTAAAATTAAACTTCCCTTCGCGTAAACTTAACACAGCAACATCAGCTACTGATCCAACAGAAAGGTTACCAAGCTCTTCACGTTTAATAACCTGCGCCGGTGCCCAGGTACTACGGGCAATTACGCCTGGGACATCCATACCAATAGCCAGGAAAGTGGATAATACATTTAACATATCTTTCATTGCGCTATTCATGCTACCTGTATGGAGATCAGTACTGATAGTGTTTGGAAGAAATCCTGCTTTAAAGGCTGGAATAGCTTGGTTGAAGTCAAAGGCAGATCCCCCGAATCCTACATCAAAAACAATCCCCCTTTTTTGTGCCGGAATAACAAATGGCTTTAATTGTTTAGTTTTCGGATCCACGATTTTATCTCTTCTGGCTATCTCGGTGAAAGTATGGGTATAAATATCTCCCGGGCGTAATAACTTGAAAAACAAATCCTCCAGAAGCACTTGACCGCCGGGCAGTTCACTTCCGCCCAAATCAATAATAACAGGCATATTAGCTAATTTACCTGCTTCTACAACCTTTTGAATTGGTGTCCAATCAGTTTTGGCAAAATGAGCGTGTTTAAATCCGACAACATACTCCTTATTTTCAAGAGCGGTTTTAGCTGACATTTTAGGATCCATATCACTAATATCCTGCTCATAATCATCACGGCCCCTCATGCCTTCACCTACAATATTCAGAAATGACAAAACCCTTGTCTGCGACCTGTCAATTATATTTTTCTTAAATGTGGGAAATGATTTCCATCCTGCCGAGCCACAATCAACTACGGTAGTAACTCCAACTCGAAAAGTATAACCATCTGGCATTACTGAGTTACTTCCATTACTGTAAGCATGATTTGGCTCAGTACCATAAAAAACATGCGTATGCAAATCAATAAGTCCGGGAGTAACATACATCCCTTTGGCATTTACTATTTGTATCCCCAGAGAAGGGTCAATGTCCTTTGCAACCTTTGCAATTTTACCATCCTGTATAGCCACATCCATTATTCCATTGATGTTATTTTTGGCATCGATCACATTACCTCCTTTGAGGATTATGCTGTAGACCGGAGCTGTAACCTGTGCCTGAGTATAAGAGACTAAAAGACAGAGCACCGAGAAAAAAAATATTGAAATTTTTCGCATAGTTTTGGTTATTATTTTTTTTTAATACTTGTATTATAAATTAAAAATATCAGATTACATTATCCTGCAGTTCTATCTACTATTTGGATTTAGTACCACGGAGTTAGAAATATCGTTCAGTTCATACACAATCCTTCCTCCTTTTATAGTCATTTCACATTCGAACTTTTGTGTACCTTCCAGCCTGTTGTTTGCAACATCTTTGAAACCAAACCTGCCTTCGCGCAAACTTAAAACAGCAAGGTCAGCTACAGCTCCTTCTGAAAGGTGGCCCAGGTCTTCGCGTTTGATAGCCCGGGCCGGTGCCCAGGTGCTGCGTGCGATCACACCCGGAACATCCATACCCATCGAGAGAAAAATGGACAATACATTTAACTGGTCTTTCATTCCACCATTCATGCTACCGATATGGAGGTCGGAACCCATAGTATTTGGCAGAAACCCAGCCTTAATAGCAGGTCTTACCTGGTTGAAATTAAAGCTGGAGCCACCGAATCCAACATCAAACAGAATCCCTCTCTTCTGGGCAGGAATAATAAATGACTTTAGTTGCCTGGTTTGTGGGTCGACAATCGGATCTCTTCTGACTATTTCGGTAAAAGTGTGGGTATAAATATCCCCCGGGCGTAATAACTTAAAGAAAAGATCTCCAAGAAGTATTTTGCCTCCGGGCAATTCATTACCACCCAAATCTATCATCACAGGCATATCGGCAAGTTTTCCTGCTTCAACAATTCGCTGTATGGGCGTCCAATCAGCTTTGAGAAAATGAGCATGTTTAAATCCAACAATATAATCCTTATTGGCTAGCGCTTTTTCAGCTGTTTTCTTAGGATCCATATCATCAAGATCCATTTCGTAATTGCCACCTCTCATTCCCATACCCACAATATTGAGGAAAGACAATACCCGGGTCTGCGACAGGTCAATGACATTTTTCTTAAAGGTGTCGAATGATTTCCAACCAGCCCCACCTGCATCAACAACG
>CAYHRC010000060.1:0-6460 GCA_964358565.1 uncultured Sphingobacterium sp.
CACCGAGATCGCGAAGATCGACGGACCGCTGCTGGACGATGCGGCGACGGCGTTGAGAAATTATCGTCGAGTAAAATTATATCAGCTGCTTCTTTAGCAACATCAGTGCCCGTAATACCCATAGCAATGCCTATGTTTGCCCTTTTTAACGATGGGGCATCATTTACCCCGTCTCCTGTCATAGCCACATAATGTCCTTTCTGCTGTAACACTTTAACGATCCGTAGTTTTTGTTCGGGCGAAACACGGGCATATACTTTAATCTTATCTGCTTTAACCAAAAAACTGTCATCATCCAGGGCTGCTAGTTGCTGACCGTTTATTAATATGTCATTTTCGCTGCTTAAAATCCCAATGCGTTGTGCGATGGTTTTTGCGGTAAAAGGATGGTCGCCGGTTATCATAATGGGTACAATACCTGCTGTTTTGCATTGGGCTATGGCATCAAATACTTCTTCGCGGGGCGGATCTATCATCCCAGTTAAGCCTAAAAATTGCAAACCGGTTTCATGAATTTTACTATCAGGGCTTTCGGGCAATGTATCCCAGTAGCGAAAGGCAAAGCCAAGTACCCGCTGACCTTCAGCCGCCATCTCATCAACCTGCTTTTCCAGTGAAGCTGTATCAGCATTTACACATCGGTCCAGTAAAACATCCGGTGCGCCTTTAGTGAAAGAAATAGTTTTATCCTCATACTTGTGGAACGTTGTCATCAGTTTCCTGTCGGCATCAAAAGCAATTTCTGCCAGCCGCGTCCACTTGTTTGTTTGTATATGATGTTCTTTTGCTACTTCCATCAAGGCAATTTCTGTACTATCACCTTTAATAATTTGATTATCATCTTCAACTGCATCATTGTTTAAAGCAAATGCATGCAGCAATAGCATCATTTCTTCCTGATCTATAATTGTTGATATATCACTTCTTTCATACAAATGCCCCTTCACATACACTTGCTCTACATGCATTTTATTTTTAGTTAGAGTACCTGTTTTATCGGTGCATATATAGGTAACAGAACCTAAGGTTTCTACAGCCGGTAACTTTCTTATCAGACTATTAAGAAGAATCATTCTTTTGGCTGCCAATGCCAGGGAAATCGTGATTACTGCTGGTAGTGCCTCCGGAATGGCTGCTACAGCAAGTGAAATACTGGTGAGTGCCATTCTTGTTAAATCCTCACCACGTAGCCAGCCAGCAACAAAGAATACTACGCATAAAAGTAAAACCAGGGCTGAAAGCTTTTTTCCAAATGCGGACATCCGTTGTTGCAATGGCGTAAGCGTTTCTTCTTCTTGTAACATTTTCGCAATGCCGCCTAATTCTGTCTCCATTCCGGTGGCAATCACCACTCCGGTACCTCGACCATAGCTTACAAATGTGCCTTTGAATGCCATGTTCCTTTGATCGCCAATGGATAAGTATTCTTTTTCTAAAGGATGGGTAATTTTATCGATAGCCTCGGATTCGCCTGTTAATGCCGCTTCGTCAACTTTTAAATTAATGGATTCAATGATGCGCACATCAGCAGGCACGGCATTGCCTGCTTCTAACATTACTATATCGCCGGGCACTAATACTGTAGCAGGTAACCAGGAGATACCTCCATCCCGTAGGACTCTTACTTGTGTAACAGACATTTGTTTTAAGGCCTGCATAGCTTTTTCAGCCCTGTATTCTTGTAAAAAGCCGATTATTGCGTTCAGCACTACAATTACAAGAATAACAATCGTGTCAGTTAGATCCCCAATAATGCCTGAGATAAGAGCTGCGACAAGTAAGATTAAAATCATTACATCCTTAAACTGCGAGAGTAGTATACCGGTTATGCTTTTCTTTTTACCTTCCTGTAATTCATTGGGGCCAACCTGCTTAATTTTTTCCTCAGCTTCTCTTGTACTTAAACCTTGCTGATTGCTACCAATCAAGTCAAAAACTTCCGGAATACTCAGTTTGTGCCAGATCATGCTCAAATTATTTATTGCATACTGTATAATGCCAGTATGAGGGGGATATAAATAATGATTAGTATAATTGCGTCTATACCAAAAAGCGTTAGAACGTGAGTTATAAAGGATGCTAATCCTAATAACAGAAGTCATTAACAGTGTAACCAAGCCATTTAGAGCATGATTAGGGCTAACAACAGAGAGCAGTTGACCTTTGGTATACATCAGATCATCCAATGCTAAAATCAGCATATTGAAAATATACTTCCTAAAAGGTTACCCACAGCAATATCAATACTGTCAAGCTTTACAGCTGCAACCACAAGTTCCGGTAAGGAGGTGGCAAACGCTACCAGAAATGTTCCGACAAAGGATTTGCTCAATCCAGCCTCTTCAGCCAGTTGTTCATAAAAAGGGTAAAAATGAGCTGATACATCCCGTTTACAGACCAATACAACAACAGCAAATCTTTTTATTTAATTACCCCGCCTTTTTCAATTTCCTTAATTTATCCAGATATAACACTACTTCTTCATCGCTTACTTGTTCGAAATCTTCATAAAAAGCGCCTACACCGTAAAATTCTTCGGGTATCAGTAAACTTATTACTTCATCCACTTCTTTTGATAATTTTAGCACGGCGCTTTGCGATGCAACAGGAACGCCAATCACAATTTTACCCGGTTTGCTTTTACGCAATACATTTACAGTAGCCATTAGTGTATTACCAGTTGCAATACCATCATCAATCACTATCACTGTTTTTCCTTCCAGATTAGCGGGTTCTTTGTCATCCATAAATTTGGTATACATCTCTTTCAGTCTGTTGCGGACTCTTTGCACTTCCTGTTCGACATATTCTTCTGTGACATCAGCATGAGGTTCAATAAAGTAATCGGTAAGACTTACAGCTCCAATGGCATATTCTTTATTCATGGGGTGACCAATTTTTTTTGTGAAAATAACTTCTAAAGGGAATCCCAATTCCTTGGCGACTGCATAAGCCACCGGTACCCCGCCCCGCGGTACAGCCAGTACTATACCGGGGTCATTTTTAAATTTTTTCAATTTTGCTGCCAGCAGTAAACCGGCTTCCATTCTATCCCGAAACATATTAAACTATTATTATTTCTTTTTTACATTTTTTATCATGGTAATAGAATAGGTGTCTTGGCTTTTGTATTTACCTCATATTCAGCTAATTGAGATAAACGATCATCAATGTGTTTCTCATTTATCTCCGCTTCATGAAAAATGGCTGCCGCTTTTTCCATACCCAAGGCAATTGCAAATGCTGCAGCAGTGCCATAAGAACTAATTTTAAAATGGTTTATAGCCTGTATACAGGCCACCAGGCAGGCATCTTTTACTTCTGCATCTGTACAATTGGACAGCTTTTCGTCTGCTTCTTCAATAAATGCTTGCATTACCCGGTTGCTAAGACTAAGCGAACTGATTTTTTCTTCCTCCAAAAAGCTTTCTATCTTTTGTACATGCTGATTTACAAAATCAAGATACTTCTGCAATACAGTTTTGAGTTTTACGGAACCGGTTTTGTTTATCCATTCCTGCAAACTTTTTTTTAACTGGATTTCTGCACTGATAAACCTGCGGGCATCAAAATCCAGCAGGTTGTGAAGTGTGGTGATGGTTTGATTAATTTCTGCCATGGTATTTTAGATTTATTATATAAATCTACCTGACTGAACACTGGGAATCAATGACCACCGTCAGAATAATATTAATTCCTCATTGAATTAAATAATAAAAGAATTTGCTTTAAAGGGAATACTGAACAATGGATACTGATTACATTTTCGGATGTTTTTATAAATGGATCTATGGCACTTTTTCAGGTCTGCATCGGGATTATGACTGCTGCTTAAGGTTGGACAAAATTTGCCGGATCTTTTCCGCACTGTGCTGCACCCTCATTTTATTAGTCATAGGCATTATTGCTACTTGTTTGTTATAGGATTAAGAAAAGGTAATAAATACAAATAAAGAAAGCTTGAATATCATAAATCCATGACAAACTGGTCTTTTTCCTCTCTGTCTGTTGCTGAGTTATATGCACGGCTCCAGTCCTCAGAAAAGGGATTACCTGTGGCGATCGCTAAAAAAAGAATAAAGCAAAAAGCCAGACTGACAAAAACGGAAAGCCGTTTCTTAAAAGAATTAAAATTACTCATACGACAATTTACAAGCCCTCTGGTTGTTTTATTGGTCATTGCGGTTATTTTATCCCTGATTTTAGGTGAATCCTCGGATAGTCTTATTATTCTTTTCATTTTAATTACAACTGGTTTTTTGGGCTTTTGGCAGGAGTTTAATGCGGGCAGGGCAATGGAAAAACTGCATAAAATGATTGAGACAAAACATACTGTTTTGCGTGAAGGCCATGAAGTACAATTACCCACCAGACAGATCGTAGAAGGGGATATTTTATTACTGGATGCCGGTGACATGATTCCGGCTGATTGCAGGATCATCGAAAGCAATGAATTACATATAAATGAAAGTACCCTGACTGGCGAATCATTTCCTGTTGAAAAATCTGCGGGTCAAATTGAAGATCATTTGCCCCTTGGTAAACAATATAATTGTCTGTGGCAGGGAACAAATGTGATCAGTGGATCAGCAAGAGCTATTGCTGTTCAAACGGGGAACCAGACCATTTTTGGCGGTATGGAGCACAGCCTGTTACAGACGACTGAAACAGCTTTCGAAAAAGGGATTAAACATTTTGGCTTTTTTCTTTTGAAGATCACAGTGACTTTAGCACTCATTATCCTTGTTGCCAACCTTTATTTCAAAAGACCGCTTTTTGATTCTGTGCTTTTTTCCCTTGCGCTGGCAGTAGGTATGGCTCCGGAATTACTGCCAGCTATTATGACCTTTGCTATGGCGGCCGGGGCCAAAAGAATGGCGAAGAAAAAAGTAATCGTAAAAAAATTGTCTTCCATTTTCAATTTCGGTGAGGTAAATGTTTTATGCACCGATAAGACGGGTACCATTACAGAAGGAAAAGTAACTGTACATGATATTACAGATGTTTATGGAGTTACTAATGAGCAGTTCAAGCTGTATGCATTTTTAAATGCTTCTATGCAAAATGGCTTTAATAATCCTATTGACGTGGCTATCACTGCATTGAATATACCGGCAAAGGATTATCAGAAAACCGATGAGTTACCTTACGATTTCATTCGTAAGAGGCTTAGCGTAGCCGTCAAACATCAGCTTGATCATTTCTTTATTACTAAAGGCGCCTTTGCCAATGTGCTGAAAGTATGCAGTTATTTTGAAGCTGGCAATGCCGGGAGACAGCCTATAAATGAAGAGCTTCGTAAAGAGATAGAAAATGATTTTATCACCTTTAGCAGGCAGGGGTACAGGGTTCTCGGCCTCGCTTCTAAGGATATAGAGGATGGTAATATAATAAGGAAGGATGAGGCAGAGATGACCTTTCTTGGCTTTATTTTGCTTGAAGATCCAATTAAGAAAAGTACTGTTGAATCAATCCGTCGTTTGGAAGAACTGCAGGTCAATATTAAGATCATTACCGGTGATAACAGATATGCTGCAGTCCATGCAGCTCAAAAAATCGGTATCAATGAACCTGTGTTACTGACTGGTGAAGAACTTCGAACACTTTACCCTGAGGCTTTGGTTGTAAAAGTAAAGGCCACTGATGTTTTTGCAGAAATTGAACCCCAGCAGAAAGAGTTGATCATTAAATCCCTTCAAAAATCCCATTTTGTAGTAGCTTATGTTGGTGATGGCATCAACGATGTTGCCGCTATAAATGCCGCTGATATAGGGATCTCAACAAGTAATGCCGTAGATATAGCCAAGGATGCAGCGGATTTTGTTTTGCTCGAAAAGGATCTTTCAGTATTGGCTGATGGGATTTATGAAGGAAGAAAGTCTTTTGTAAATTCTATGAAATATATTTTTATAACAACCGGGGCCACTTTCGGTAATATGTTCAGCATTGCGGGGGCTTCACTTTTTCTCCCTTTTTTACCAATGCTTCCAAAGCAAATTCTGCTTACTAATCTTATTACTGATCTTCCATTTTTAACCATTGCATCTGACCATGCAGATGAGGATCAATTGATTCGACCCGGCAAATGGGACCTGAAGATGATCCGGCATTTTATGATCGTATTCGGATTACACAGTTCTGTCTTTGACTTTATTACATTTTATATACTTTATTTTTATTTCGGGCTTTCAAATTCAGCATTTCAAACCGGTTGGTTCGTGGAATCATCACTTTCTGAACTTATGATCCTGTTTATTATCCGGACCAAAAAATCTTTCCTGAATAGCCTGCCTGGGAAATTATTGCTTATTTCAGCAACCTTATCTTTTTGCATGACATTATATCTTCCTTTTTCCCCTTTTGCCGGTTTATTGGGCCTTTCTGTGTCAGATATCCAACCGGTACTGGTAGTTTTATTAATCCTGCTTGTTTACACAATTACAGCTGATTTTCTTAAAAT
>CAYHRC010000060.1:6560-11245 GCA_964358565.1 uncultured Sphingobacterium sp.
CTGCTTTCCAGGTTGTCCAGGATTTTCCGGATCTGTTCAGCGCTTTGCTGATCGTTTAATAATAAACCTGCAGGATTATCCTTCTCATTTAATTTTGAAGACGCCTTGTTCAGATTTTCAGTAAGAGTCGAAGCCGACCTGGCTGCTTTCTCAAATTCATTTGCAGAAGCCTGAAAACGGGCAAATATCACAGTATCAGTCAGAATTCTGTCAGTCAAACCATCCTTTGTATTTAATTTCCTGCTAAATGTATTCATCTCTGCAACCATTTTATTAGTCGCTTCTGTCGCACTTTTCAAATTCAGTACAATTGTTCTGAAGTTTTGTGCCAGCTTTTCATCCGAAAGCAAAGCCCCGGCAGTGCCCTTTCCTGCACCCAGGTTGGCAGTTAAAGTCTTGAGATCCGACGTAATATCTACCAGGTTCTTATTGCTCACCTGGAAAGTTTTCATCATCTCATCAGTTGTTAAGGTAGTACTAACCCTTATCCTGTCACCGTCTTCAATTAAAGGAAATTTAAGGCTTCCACTAGTAATTACAATGATCTTATTTCCAATTAAACCATCTGAGCTAATTTTGGCTTCTGCGTCTTTATGAATATATTTTTTAGTTTGCTTCTCAATATTCATAAAAACCTGCACCTGCGAAGTTCCGTGAAATTGGATCTTCTTTATCGTGCCGACCTTTACCCCAGAAAACCAGATGTTTCCACCTTCTTTCAGTCCCTGAATATCATTGAACACCACATTAATAGTAATGCTTTTGATGAAAGTCTTCTTTTGGCCTCCTAAGGTGAAAATCCCTAGTGCAAAGATTACCAGACCAATAACAATGAATATCCCCAATATTACTTTACGACGATTATCTGTTACCTTCATGTCTTATTGAATAAAATTATAATCATAAAATGGTTTAACACGCTTATCTGATGTGTTGAATACTTCTTCAAATGAACCCTGCCGCTCGAATCTTCCATCAAGCAACATAGCTATACGGTCGCCGACTTGCTTGCCGCAGGTAAGATCATGAGTGATCACAATAGAGCTGGTATGAAATCTGGTCCGCACATCGTTTATCAGCCTGTTAATATCTATTGCTGTTATTGGATCCAATCCGGCCGTAGGTTCGTCATAAAGCATAATTTCGGGCTGTAAAATCAGGGTACGGGCAATACCGACTCTTTTTCTTTGTCCGCCTGAAAGTTCTGAGGGCATCTGATTAATGGTTTCTATTAAACCAACAGCATCCAGAACCTCCTCAACGGCATGATTTATTTCATTATGGGTCAATGTTTTCCGGTTACGGACCAAGGGGAATTCAAGGTTTTCTCTGACCGTCATGCTATCATATAATGCGCCGTTTTGAAATAAAAAGCCAACTTTTAAGCGCAAAGCAAGTAGATCTTTATACGTGATCTTGTCAACGTGCTTTCCCTGTACTATTACAGTACCGCTATCAGAACTTAATAAGCCTACAATTATTTTTATCAATACAGATTTCCCGCTGCCGGATTTACCAAGAACGACCAGGTTTTCTCCTTTATAAAGATCAAGATCAACATCTTTAAGAACCTGCAAAGAGCCGAAAGACTTATTTAACCCCCGGATCTCAATGACTTTCTCCGTAATACTTCCGAGAGTTCTTCCTGTTTCCATGGCTTAAACACTTCTGAATAAAGCAAAAAACTGTACAGAAACCACTTCTTCTAAAAAGATGAGAAACATCCCGATAACTACTGCCGAGTTTGCAGATCGTCCAACACCTTCTGTTCCTTTTAATGAATTATAACCCTGATAACATCCCACCGTTCCGATAGTAAAGCCAAAAATAACGGCTTTTATAGTTGAAGCTGTGATATCTAAAAAAGTAATGGGCTCTAAAGCAGATTCAAAGAAAGCCTTAGCGCTTGTACCCTCATTTAAAGAAACGTTTAATAATCCCCCAAGCATTCCAACCATTGCCGTATAAAATGTAAGAATAGGTATGGTGATGGTTGAAGCAAGAATTCTGGTGCTTACCAGGAATTTATAAGGGTTAGTTGCAGATACTTCCATGGCATCTATTTGTTCAGTAACCCTCATGGATCCAAGTTCTGCACCTATACTTGAGCCTACTTTGCCTGCAGCAATCAATGCAGTTAATAATGGGGCCAGAGTTCTGAGTAAAGCAATTGATACTAATGATGGCAGCCAGGATGTCGCTCCGAATTCTGCAAGAGAGGGCCTGGATTGTTTGGTAAAAACCAGTCCGGTAATTAAGCCTGTAGTGGAGATAAGCAATAAAGAACGGTAGCCTATATTATAACATTGCCTCATCAATTCCCTGCCTTCGTAAGGGGGCAAAAAAGCTTCTTTAAAAAACCTCATGATGAACTGGCTTACATCATAGAAGGTAATAAATAACTGGCTAAATTTACCCGGGGTTTTTTGTGCTTGTTGAGCCATTATTAATGATTCATTTGTGTTTTTTCCATTAATGTATAACCCTCTGGATGGTTAAATGTTAGGCATAAAAAAGAATATAGCTTGATTAGAACACTGCTTTAATTAATATTACTTAATTACAAGCTAGAACTCAAACGGCTTGCCTGGATTGGAACGTTTTTAATCAGGCAATGTGAACCAAAATGTACTGCCCTTACCAAGCTCGCTGTTAACGCCTATGAGTCCATTATGTTTTTTGATGATTTCCGCGCAAGCCGGAAGTATTGGAGGGGGGTATTTCTCTTCCTGGCTGATTACAAGAGGCTGGCCCACTTTAAAAGCAAGAAAAACTGCACTTTTTATTTTCGCAGTAATGGAATTAACTGTACTTTCTGCTCAATTTGCAACCAATGCATGGATGGTTGTCGGAATTCTTAGTTTTACTCTGGCAGTACACCAGGCCTGGAGTACGAATATCTTTACCCTGGTTGTCGATCTGTTTCCCAAGCAAGCTGTTAGCTCGGTTACAGGGATTGGGCCATGTCAGGTGCAGTAGGTGGAATGTTGTTTCCTATAGTGGTAGGCTATATACTTGACCGTTATAAAGCGGCAGGGAATTTAATTGGTGGTTACAACCTGTTATTCATTATCTGCGGCCTGACCTACCTGTTTGCCTGGTTAATTATTCATTTGCTGACCAGGAAATCAGATATGGTACATTTAAGTGAATTAATTGAAACGGAAAATTAGATACTATAATTAAAAAAACTATTTTAAAAAATGAAAATTGAATTTAAAGATCAGGTGGGAATAATTACCGGGGCAGCTTCTGGTTTAGGCCAGGCAATTGCCCTTAAATTGTCCGGAAAGGGAGTGAAGCTGGCATTATTTGACAAAGATAAGAACGGCTTAGAAAAAACACGGGATCTCCTTACCGCAGAATGTGAGATATATCCATTGGATATTACTAATGAAAGCGAAGTTTCCGGATCTGTGGAAAAGGTGAACAAACAATTTGGGCGGATAGATATCTTAATAAATTGTGCAGGAATTACAGGCAAGACAAATATACTCAGTCATGAGGTTGATTCGGACAATATGCGACTGGTTTTTGATGTAAACCTGATGGGTTCTTTTTATACCTCCAGGTATGTATTGCCCCATATGCTTAAAAACAATTACGGACGTATTCTCCATATCGCCTCTATATCCGGTAAAGAAGGAAATGCAGGCATGCTTGCTTATTCAGCATCAAAAGCCGCGGTTATCGGTATGACCAAGGTTCAGGGTAAAGAATATGCCGAAAAAGGGATAACTATAAATGCGCTGGCACCTGCCGTTATTCAGACAGCTATGGTAGATGCTTTACCTGCAGAACAGGTAAAATATATGACCGATAAAATTCCGATGAAGCGCTGCGGTACTTTAGAGGAAGCAGCAAATACCGCCTCATTTATTGTTTCTCCTGAAGCTAGTTTTACAACAGGTTTCACTTTCGACCTGTCAGGAGGAAGAGCTACCTATTAATGCTCCTTCATTAAAAAAACTTCATTAACAGACATAATTTAACACCCAAAAAAAACATGAGCAAGAAACAAATTTTTCATCCCGAACAAAAAGACAAAGACTTTGTAATTGGTGCCTACTCTGATGCGATTGCCTGTGATGGCTGGCTTTATATCAGCGGACAGGGACCTGTAGATTTCGCAACCGGTAAGTTTATAAGCGGTACGATTGAAGAAGAAACACACCAAACACTTCATAATATTAAATGTCTTCTTGAAGCAGCCGGATGTACCACGGATGATGTGGTTAAATGTTCAGTTCACCTGGGGGATATTAAAGAATGGCCTAGATTTAATAAAGTTTATGCAGAATATTTTACGGGTGTCAGACCTGCACGTATTGCAGTTCAATCCGGTTTGGGCTTTGGTATTAAGATTGAAATTGACGCTATTGCAAAAATTCCTAATTCCTAATTCCAGAAAAGGATTTAGCGGGATAATTCCTTTATATTAATAATTATCCTGCTAATTATTACACTTCCGGCTATATGTTCCGGTTAAAATTATAAATTATGATTTGGGATCAATTAACATCCAAACATAAGTGGTCGGGGAAAAGGTGCTGATACTTCCGATCGTATCGGTTGGCTGTTCAGACCATTCATATGGAATTCAGCGGCACCCTAAGCCTGAGCCAAAATACATTTGCGGCAGTTATAGAATATAAGCGCTAAGGAAAGATGAGAAAGAGATTAAG
>CAYHRC010000061.1:0-5902 GCA_964358565.1 uncultured Sphingobacterium sp.
TCAGATTAAATGTACCTGCAGTTGCGAGTGTAATAGTTGAACTGATCGTTCTTGCTGAGCCATAGGCATCTAAGCCTGAATTGGTAGCCGTAACAGTAAGCGGCCGGCTAAACGTTGTCACATTGCTTTGTATTGTTCCGCCATTTAAATTTAATCCGCTTGCATTATTGCCAAAAGGGCCGTTTGTTGAAGCAACTACAGTATTGTTTTGAGCACGCAAAAAACCCCCGGTCACGGTGCTTGTACCGGTATAAGTATTAAGTCCTGATAACGTCCAGGTTCCGGAACCATTTTTTATCAGCGCACCTGTTCCTGACCTTATTCCCGAATAGGTTCCAATACCGTTTCCTTCCAGTGTTAATGGAAAGTTCCCGCTAATGTTGCCGCTCAGGCCCAATGTTCCTGAACTGGTGGCAGTAATTGTTGCTCCGGGTGTTATTAAAGTGATATTGCCGCTAAAAGATGCATCAGTTCCTGTATTTGTCAATGCACCTCCTCCCGAAACACCAGTACCTGCAAGGCTGGTGATGGCTTCAGCTGTACCTAATGTGAATCCGTTCAGATCCAGGGTAGCGCCTGATGCTACAGTTGTAGCTGCTGTTGTGGTTCCTAATGGCGTATTGACGGCTCCGCCATTTGCTCCAAGTTTTAAGGTTCCTGCACTGATCGTAGTTAATCCGGAGTAAGAGTTGTCACCTGATAATGTCCATGTACTTGTTCCGGTTTTAACTATAGTACTGGTTCCTGATCTTATTCCCGAATAGATACCTGTCCCGCTTCCATCTAAAGTTAATGCGGAATTGCCGGAACAATTTCCGCTAAGGGTAAGTGTACCTGAGGTATTGGCGTTAATTGTTGTAGTTGCTGCTAAGGTAATTGCACCACTGTATGAAGCATTCCCTCCGGTATTCGTCAGTGCCCCAGCGTTTGAAACCCCGGTTCCACGCAGGGAGATTGCCTCTGCTGTGCCCAAAGTAAATCCATTCAAATCGAAAGTAGCGCCATTACTTACTATTGTCGATGCTGTAGTAGTGCCCAAAGGCCCGTTGGTACCACCTCCATTGGCGCCAAGTTTTAGGGTTCCGGCACTGATCGTTGTTAAGCCTGAGTACGAATTGTCTCCGGCAAGTATCAATGTTCCGCTCCCCGCTTTCGTGATAGCGCCTGTGCCGCTTATTACCCCTGAAATGGTTAATTGATCAGATGCGTTAGTTTCTGTAAAACTGGTAGCGACGTTAAAAGTAAGCGGGCATGAAATACTTGCTGTACCGGTTGTAGTTACTGTGCCGGCAGTACCAATGGTTAATGTGCCTGTACCTGATATGGATGTTCCATTAGCCAGGGAAGCCAGTGTCCGGCAGGATCCGTCAGCAGAAAGTACAGGATAGTTGCTTAATCCCGCAGGTATGACAACATTATGCGTACCACTAACAGGAACTGTATTGGTTGACCAGTTAGCTGCTGTATGCCAGTCAGTGCTGACAGACCCATCCCAGGTGTTCGTCGTGCCCCCCGCTCTGGCTTCATTCCCCATGACGATGACCAGGATGGTCAGGGCCAGCATCAGGAAATATTTTAGGGGAGTTCTCATCAGCTATTCTGTTTCGGCAAAAAAAAATCGGTCAATAAATGGCTTTAATACTATTTTCAATTAAATAAGGGGATTCCGTTTTCCAGGAAAAACCTGGTATAAGTGCTATTGTATGCTTTTCGCCAGATATGGTTAGCTTTAATATTTAAGCGGTCCAGACCTGATCTGTCATCCGTAAAAACAGTGACATCCTTTAAGTTCAGGGTGCCAGGATCTAAAAACAGTGAATCTATTTCAACAGGTTTCCCGGAATGAAACAGGGGAGACCTTAGCTGATGAAAATCCTGCGGCCCGGCGCTGGCCACAAAAAGGGAATTCCGCTCATCCTCTTTGCCCGGTGTAGGAAATATTTTGGTGTATAAACCGGCAGCACGAAGGGTAGCATAAACAGATCTGCCGGGCTTGCCGGCATCACCGCTTAAAAACCCATTGAAGTTTACAATTATTATACCATTCTTATTCAAAAGCGATTTAGCCTTTTTAAAGCATTCCAGGCTCAATACATGTGGGGGTTGAACATCTCCCCTGAATACATCAAAAAATATCAGGTCGTAGGTTTGTTTGGTTTCTTCGAGGTAATGCCTTGCGTCATCTACGGTCACATTCACATTTGGGTTGAGCGAGAAGTATTTTTTTGCCGTTTCAACAATTCGTTCATCCAGTTCTACAGCATCCACACTGAATTTTAAATTATTTTGCAATACATTGGCTACCGATCCTCCTCCAAGCCCTAACACTAAGGCTTTTGAATTTTCAGGCAACTTGCTCACAATAGCCGATGAAAAGGTGATATAGTTCCATTTCGAATTATGGGTGTTGTTATCTACAAATGTCTGCCCCATCCTGTTTATAAACAGTAATCTGTCATTCGTTTGTGCTCCGGCGCCGTTTTTAAATACATCCGCTACCAAAACCTGCCCGAGTAAACCTTCGTTGTAAGCCAGTATCCTGAGATCAGGAGAGGAGCTGATAAAATTTCGTTGTGAAAGTGAAACCAGGAAAAAAACTATAAAAAGCAATGAGATATATTTTTTTTCATTGAGCAATTTCAAAAAGGGAATCGATCCAACCACCAAACCTGTTAAGATGGAAGGCATGGTTAGTCCATATTGCGGAATAATATAAAATCCAATGACCGGTAAGGCTATGATCCCGCTTGCGGATGAAATTGTAAATACTCTGCCTGTTATAAGGCCTGCATCATCGATTTTGGCAGTTAAAAACCTGATAAGAAGGGTAGGTACCATGCCAAGAAAGACTAGTGGTGGTAAAATGAGGAGTAAACTAACCAAACCAATGGCGGTATTTAATTTCATTTCCGTAAAAGCAAGTGTGAGGCGCTGCGAAGAATAGTGCATGAACATCAAAAAGACTGAAGCAATGAGCAGTGCCCAATAAACGACGGATAGTTGAGCGTATTTATCTCCGAGCCTTCCGCCTAAATAATATCCCAGGGCAAGGCTGAACAGAGTGATTCCTATAACTGTGACCCAAACGAAGAGGGATGATCCGAAATAAGGAGCCAGCATCCGGGCAGCTATTAGTTCTACAGCCATCACTGTGGCACCTTCCAGGGCAGCATAATAGTAAACGGAAGTGTTTAGCTTTTTGTTGGATTTTGTCTTTGCTTTAGGCCTGTTTTTTTCGGGATTTTCCTGTTGAACTTCAGTAACCGGTATTTCTGTTTTATGGGAAAACGTTGTTTTAATGAGGTAAACGACAGGCGGAATTATTAGTGAAAATGCGGTGATCATAGCACTGAATTTTAGTCCGCTTTCCGGAATCAAATAAAAACCGAACAGGAATGTGGCCAGAATACCGCTCAGGGTGGAAATGAAATACACAATTCCCGCAATATTACCCAGGGTTTCCATTTTCTGTACCATCAGCCTGACCACCAGGGGGCCAATTAGTCCAAAACAGAACATCGGAGGTACCAGTAAAAAGAAGCTTGCAATGCAAATCCCTGAAATAAGCCCCATTCCCGAAGTAATTGAAATGAGCAGGCTTGCAGTTGCTGGTAAAGCATAAATAAGCAGGGCCGCTATGCTTAAAATCAGGATCAATAGTTTTTGAGTGACATGCTTAGACGAGAGTCGCCCTCCCGAATAATAGCCCAATGTTAAGCCAAGTACAGTAATGCTCAGAACTGCCGTCCAAACATATAAGGAACTCCCGAAGAACGGAGCTAATAATTTGGCTCCCAACAGTTCAACGGCCATCAGAGATGAACCTTCAATAATCAATACTAAAAAAAGAAACCAGAATTTTTTAATTTCCATAGATTAAAATTCTGCTTAAAAGTCAAGGCACCTTATAAATATGAAACCTTCACCCAAAATAAATTCATAGTCTATGAAGCCTGAATGCAAAAAAAGGAAACAGCAATAATGTTTTGTTCAAAAGCTTCTCAATTTTAACAAACTAAATTTTTCTGTATTCAGGATATTTTACTTCGAAAGAATATAGTTTAATTTACGACAAAAAAATTAAAAAATGCTGAAATTTAATTCAAACGATAGAAATGATATTCAATAAGAGATGATATGAATAAGACAAATATGATCCGTCTCGCAGACCGCTGATCTGAGATATCAGGTATAAGATTTACACTGCAAGTTCGTCTATCTGGCTGCTTGCACGGGGTAAACTGATTACATTTCCCTGGAGAATGCCTTCCTGTGACCAGAAATTGCCTGAAAGTCTGAAAATCTTATAAAATTGATTGGACTCATGGAGCAGGAAGAACTCCATCCATTGACGGATATTCATCCTGCCTAACACCGCATGGGTTCCAATCCTGGAACACCCGGCAGGCGATAGCTTTTCAAGTATGAGATTCATATCATCCCTAACTCTGTAGATCTCATGAAGCAAGGCCCCGGTGCTCCTGGCTGCTGTAAATTGATATTCAGGATCTGATTCAGGTTCATAGACATCAAAAAAGGGATTAATTTCTTTGTTAATGGCATTGAGCCGGGCCATGAAAATATATTGAAATTATTGATTAATAAATTTTCTTTATACTTGCGTTTTAGCTTCCATAGCTATTAATCTTTGAACAGCTATTTTATTGTATGTCCAAAGAACAGGTAAGCCAGGATAATTGCGGCTATCAAACCGACAAGGTCTGCAATTAATCCGCAGACCAATGCATAGCGTGGTTTTTTAATATCTACAGATCCAAAATACACGGCCAGTACATAAAAAGTGGTCTCCGTGGAACCCTGAATAATGCTTGCCAGTCTTCCTTCAAATGAGTCTGCTCCGTAAGTTTTCATTACATCAACCATCAGACCCCTTGCACCACCACCACTAAGCGTTTTCATCAGGCCAACAGGCAAGGCAGGAACAAAATGTGTATCCAGTCCCATAGCGCCTACTAAAGAGCCGATGGCATTGACTATATAATCCATACAACCAGTTGTCCTGAAGGCACTTATAGCCACTAATATGGCTATAAGAAAGGGGATGATCATAATTGAAGTGCTGAAACCTTCCTTAGCGCCATCTATAAATGCTTCATAGACATTTATCTTTTTTGATGCTCCATAAACTATGAAAAGCGTAATAATGGAAAATATGATTATGCCTCCTAACAAACCTGCATAAATCTGGATCTGATCTGGAGGAAGGCTACCCAGCCAAAAATATAAACCAGCCATTAATGCTATAAAACCAGCGAAAAAAACAAGTATCGGTAATTGCAGTAAATTGATCTTCTGATAAATAGATACAGCGATCATTCCGGCTAAGAATGAGATGAAGGTCCCGAGCAGGCAGGGTATGAATACATCTGCGGGATTAGCCGCACCATTGGCCATTCTTAATGCAATGACACCCGTTGGAATGAGCGTTATGCCCGCCGTATTGAGAACCAGGAACATGATTTGCGCATTGGTGGCTGTATCTTTAACTGGATTTAGCTCCTGCAATTCCTGCATGGCTTTTAATCCGACAGGTGTTGCAGCGTTGTCCAGGCCAAGCATATTGGCAGAAAAATTCATAATTATGGAGCCGTTTGCCGGATGGCTTTTTGGAACTTCAGGAAACAGTCTGCTGAAGAAGGGACTTACTCCTCGGGCAAAAAGAGATATCATCCCTGCTTTTTCACCGATCTTCATAATACCAAGCCAAAAGGTCATTATACCGATAAGCCCGATTGAGATCTCTGCGCCCGTCTTTGCACTATCGAACATTCCGTTGACTACATTATTGAAAATGCTGGTGTCACCGAAAACAATCAGTTTAATTAATGCTACAATAAAGGCGATCACAAAGAAGCCGATCCAGACGTAATTTAGAGCCATA
>CAYHRC010000061.1:6002-11147 GCA_964358565.1 uncultured Sphingobacterium sp.
TGATACCTAATCTATAAATTTTTATTAGTAATAATTCCGTTTTCAATTGACAACAAGGTATTCAATCCGTCCTGAATGATAAGATCTGCGGGCTCATCACACTTTAAATGTCTGGTAAGGATGAGTTTATACATTTCACAATTAAGCACTTCATAGCCAAAATAAATCGATAGATCGCCTACATCGTTGACGAGATAAGAATATCGTACAGAACGAAGATCATCATTTACGCATTCCTCAGCAATCAAACCAATGTCAGCGCTATAATTTAACCCGTTCATTTCCAGCTGGCAATTTTTTAGCAGGATATCAAAATGCAATTTTTTGTTTTCCGGGATCAGGAAATAATCCTCCAGCTTTTCCCTGAAATAGGATTTTTCTGAAATAGATATCAGTCCCGAAAGGATGGCAGTAAAGTAAAGCTTGCGGATATACTGTTTTTCAGGATCGCCCAGATGACCACCTGCTTCAATCAGTATGGTACTTGTACCCGCTGCCTGGAAATTGTCACCAAATGTCCGGCGGTCATATTCATCATCAAAGCGGCCAACACATCCCGGGATAGTTTTTTGCAGACCGGAATTGATAGCTGCGATTACCTGCATGGCAATTTCACGGCAAGGACTGATGTTTAACTGCTCATCAAAAGGAGGTGCTAAGAGGGAGATCGTGGCAGGATTACCTGTATCACCTGCAGACCATAAAATGTTCTGATCGTGGAGGTTAAATCCAAAATTTGGCTTGATTTCCTCATGTAATTTGCGCAGCAATTTCCCTTCAGAGCTTTGCTGGCTATGGAAGTCCCTGTTGATATCAATTTCTATTAAGTTTCTACGGGTAAAGAGTTCGGCACCGTCCGGATTGACCATCGGTACAATATAAAGCGTGCAATTATCTGAGATGGAATTTCTAAGATCATTAGCGCTGTCATCAAGAGAAAGAAAATTAAAAAGATCAGCCAGGGCCATAGTAGCAGTTGCTTCATTTCCATGCATCTGACTCCATAAGAATACCTTGCAGGGTCCTTTTCCAAATGTTACCAGGTTAATCGACAAACCATTCACGGAATTACCAACCTGTTCCAGCTTGAATTTTTCGTTTGAACGGACTTTATCAAGAACCTTAAGAAGATCTGCATGCTTGAACAAGCGATCAGTAAACCGCTCTTCTAAAAAGGAATCGTAATTTTGTATCAGGAGATTTGTAATATCCATTCGACAAAATTAATATTTAGCTGTCGATTTACAGATTTAAATGGAATTCCAGAATAGCGTTAAACAAAAATACCCTTTCCAGAAAGAGAAAGGGTATTTTAATAAGAAACTCATCCAATGACTTTATTCATCGGATGAGTAAGATTATTTGATCAGACTTACGCTTCTGTTAACGAATTCTGTCAATTCAGGGCCCGTCAGCATTCCCTGCGATAGTAATGCCAGGTCAAAAGCCTGTTTTGCAAGCTGGATTTGTTCGTTTTCATCAGCAGTTTGAAGGATCAGGCCCATAAGCTTATGATTGCCATTGATGGCTACATTATAATTATCGGGCATCGAGCCATAAAAACTCATTCCGCCACCCATCTGTGACATGTCTTTCATGCGTCTCATAAACTCATCCATTGTCACGATCACAGGAAGCTCATCCGGGTTAAGGCTTTCAATCTCAACACGCATATTCGGCTTTGTGATGGCTTTTTCAAAGACTGATTTTATCTTAGTTTTTTCATCATCATTCAAAACATGAACAGTGTTGTCTTCTTTGCTGATTATCTTATCGGCAACATCGGCATCAACGCGTTTAAGGGAAGTTTTTTCAAGTTTTTGTTCCAGATGGCTGATGAAATGCGGATCAATAGGGGAGTTCATCAGTAAAACATCATAGCCTTTCTTATTTGCCGACTGGATAAATGTGTCCTGCTTTGATGTATCAGTTGCATAAAGATATACAAGGGAGTCATTTTTATCTTTTTGTACAGCACTTACTTTCTCTTTATATTCTTCGAGAGTGAAATTCTCTTGTTTTGTGTTATTAAGCAAGACAAAATCTTTTCCCTTTTCATAAAATTTCTCATCGCTGATCATTCCATATTTAACAAATAAGCCAATGTCAGACCATTTTTCTTCATAGGCCTTTCTATCACTTTTGAAAAGGGCAGCAAGTTTATCAGCGACTTTCTTTGTGATATAGCTGTTTATCTTTTTAACAGAACTATCTGCCTGAAGAAAACTGCGCGAGACGTTCAATGGAATATCCGGTGAATCGATCACACCATGGAGCAGCATCAGGAACTCAGGAACCACATCTTTTACTTCATCGGTAATGAATACCTGCCGGGAAAACAATTTGATCTTGTTCCGCTGCATTTCAAAATCGTTCTTCAACTTAGGGAAATACAATACCCCTGTCAGGTTGAACGGGTAATCAACATTCAGATGGATCCAGAAAAGAGGATCCTCAGAAAATGGATACAACTCCTTATAAAATGCCAGATAATCTTCATCCTTCAGTTCAGAAGGGGATTTGGTCCAGATTGGGCTGGTATTATTGATAATGTTATCAGTTTCTACCGATTTGTATTGAGGTTTGCCATCTTTATCTTCCCCGTCAGGCACTTGTTCAGTTCGTGTTCCGAATTGGACAGGTACCGGTAAAAATTTACAGTATTTATCGAGTATCTCCTGCAGCTTCGCTTTTTTGAGGAATTCCTTCGAGTCTTTATTTATATGAAGGATTATGTCGGTACCTCTTTCTGTACGCTTTCCTTCACTTATCTCAAATTCCGTACTTCCATCACATATCCAGCGGGCGGGTTCGGCCCCTTCACGATAGGAGAGGGTTTCAATCTCAACCAGATCAGCAACCATAAAAGCAGAATAGAACCCAAGACCGAACTTTCCTATTATTTCATTCGCATCTTTTGCATCCTTGAATTTTTCAACAAATTCGGTTGCTCCGGAGAACGCTATCTGATTGATATATTTTTTTATTTCCTCTCCGGTCATCCCTAAACCATTATCAGAAATTGTAATGGTTTTTTTCTTTTCATCAAAAGAAACAGCAACTTTCAGTTCACCAAGCTCGCCTTTATATTCACCAAGAGAGGACAGGCGTTTAATTTTTTGCGTAGCGTCCACTGCGTTGGCAACCAGCTCTCTCAGGAAGATCTCGTTGTCAGAGTATAAGAACTTTTTAATTATTGGAAATATGTTTTCAGTATGAATTGAAATGGTTCCTTTTTCTTGCATCTTATTAAATTATTTGGTTAACGAGGTAGCATATCAATACTTATTCCAAACGAAATCTATGTCAACTTGGCACTTTATTTATACAAAAATCAGCCGGATTTTTCAGCGAATTACCAGGTCGGTGTGCGGCTTTGTAATGGTCAATGTTGCCTTCGGCACATTTGTTGCGTAGGTGTCTGCACATTTTAAGATTTAAATTAAAGTTTAAATCTTAAAATCAACAATTACAAATAAGAGATAATCATATGATAAAGAATGCAGTACTTGATTTGATTCAGCCTTCTGCATTAAGGGTCATTCCTGTACAGATTAATCAGGGAAACAAGAACGATCGTTTTATTAAGTTCCTGCTATTAGTAGGAGTTCTGCCTTTCCTGCTTTTTTTTGCTTCCTGCCAGGGCTCGAAGAAAGAAAGAGCGATAGCTAATAAATCACAGCCAGTGCTTGACAGTACTTATTATATTAATTACTTCAAAGGGGAGCCCCGATTTAAGGATCAGCTTGACTGGGCAAAGAAATTCTATCGGGAGCGGAAGTTTAAACTGGGATGGTTTAAAAATAATGAGATTGTTCCGCAGGCTCAGCAGATGCTGGCAATCATCAATAAAGCTGATCAGGAGGGTTTAGATCCTAATGATTATAAGATCAAAGATTTCAGCAAGTTATTTGAAGAGCTGGATAAGTCTAAGAAGGACTCAGTCCGCTTTACAGCCCTCCAAAAAGAAATTGATGTGGCTTTAACAGGAACTTATTTTGTATGGGCCTCAGACTATTACAGGGGTGTGGTTATTCCAAAAGAAAATGATGAGATCGAGTGGGATGTAAAACGAAATAAGATCAAGCTTCATAAGGCTTTAATGACGGTCTTAAATGAGCGGAAAAGCAAATATTCTTATGCCAATTTCAGTCCGCTTCACCCGGAATACTCGGGGCTTAAAGCTGCTTTAGCTTCTTACAGGAAGATCCAGACATCAGGCGGGTGGCCAAAAGTGACCCCCAATCCGAAACTACAAAGAGGTCAGAAGTCTGAAATTGTTCCCTTATTAAGAAAAAGAATGGGATTAGCCGCAGGAACAGATTCCTTGTATAATGATGAAGTTTTTAATGCAGTCAAGCGCTTTCAGGCTGATCAGGGATTGAACCCTGATGGTAACCTGGGTGCTGAGACAATAAAATTGATGAATATTCCTGTGGAGCAACGTATTAAACAGATCATTCTGAATATGGAACGCTGGAGGTGGATCCCAAAAAGCTTTGAGCCTGATTATCTGATGGTAAATATTCCTGAGTATAAATTATATGTATTTGAGAAAGGCCAGATGAAGGTGTCTATGAATGTTATCGTTGGTAAAACGATGAACAGCACACCGATATTTAGTGATAAAATGGAGCATGTTGTGCTTTCTCCTTACTGGAATGTTCCTGTAAGTATCATTCAAAAAGAACTGGCTCCAAAACTGTCAAATCCAGGCTATCTTGATCAGCTTAACATGGAAGTTATAACAGCCCAGGGCAATCCTGTTGATCCATCTTCGATCAATTGGGCCTCCGTGAATGAGAGTAACTGGAAATACATCCTGCGGAAAAAGCCCGGTCCTAAGAATGATCTGGGCGACGTGAAGTTCATTTTCCCTAATACAGATGATATCTATCTTCATGATACCCCGCATGATGAATTATTCAGCCAGGAAAAAAGAGGCTTTAGTCATGGCTGCGTACGTGTGGAGAAGCCAATAGATCTTGCGGTATACCTGCTGAGAAATTCAGGATGGGACAGGTCACAAATTATTAGTACTATTTCAGAAAGGAAAGAAAAATACATTAAGCTGAAACAAGTTTTGCCTGTTTACCTTGTGTATTTTACAGCCTGGGCTGATGATGAGGGTCATATGCATTTTCG
>CAYHRC010000062.1:0-11037 GCA_964358565.1 uncultured Sphingobacterium sp.
CATCCGTCCTGTTGTCGCGGCCATCCTGGTTGCGAATAAAAAATGCTCCGTTCTCATCATAATTGAAGGTATAACCCAGCCTGTTTTCAGGCACATCAGGCAGTAATAGAGCTGTATTGACCGAATCCTGGCTGATCCTGGAAACCCGCTCCGTACGGAAGCGAAGACTGCGAAGGTCAACACGACGGAATTCATTGCCGCCTTTAAAATCGGCGCTCCTGATATCATTATAAACCAGTTGGTTCGGACGGATGAATGCCGGACGGCTGAGAATTTGTGCATTATCATACCTGCCGTTTTGCAGGACCAGAATTTTTGCATCCGTATAGGGGTTGCTGATACTCAATTGCCCTTGATTGACAATAAAATTCAGCTTCTGCATTTGGTCTCTTTCTGCAATATTATTGGATCGTACGATCTCTGTCCCGATACTTACTTGTTGATTAACCACATAAAACCGTCTGCTGATCAATATTTTGCGCGGATCATTATCTTCATAGACCTTTAAAAGGTAGTTGCCTGAAATCTTGGGCATTACGTTCAGGTTCGGAAGGCTCAGCTCGTAATGAGTATATTTTTGCAGGGTGTTGAAAGAAAATCGATAGTCAGTTATTCTGTCTTCCGAAAAGCTTTCAAGATAATCAATAGGAGAGAGGCGGCTGCTTTTCCACTCGGAATCACAATGCTCAATAGAATAGGTGATATTGCGGGTACCGGCTCTCAGATCGTCAAAGCCAAGGATCAGAGTTTCATTGCTCCCAAGGGTAAAAACCGGAAGAGATTGTTCTTTTGTACTGTTATGGAACTCAACGGTTTTGATCTCAGGGATGTAGACTGAATTTTCGTACCTGAGCGTGTGTTCCGGAGTTTCCGCCTGTCGGACACGAACTTTCTTTTGAGCCAGGGAGGCTGTGAGTGTGAAAACGAGGAAAAAAAGGACAGATAGTCTTTTCATACATTAATTTTTTATCCCCGCTTTCCCCGCCTTCCGTATCAGAAAAATGGTCTTATTTGTCCTCCAGTTCCATGATCTGTTCAGCCATGCGTTCCCATTCAGCCTGAGCTTTTAATAAACGCGGACTTAATTGCTGATAACGCCTGGTTGTTTCAGATAATTTTTCGGGATCACTATAAGTTTCTTCCAGGGCAAGTTCGGCTTCTGCTTCCTTTACCGATCTTTCAAGCTCTGCTATATCTTCTTCGAGCTTTTGAAGTGTCTGGTTAAGCTTCTTCAGCTCTTTATTTTTATCCTCGGTTTGAACCTTTGGTTTTTCTTCTTTTTTCTCTTCCTTCTTAGGAGCCGCTGGTATTACTTTAGGAACATACACACGTTTTGCATTCCATTCCTCATATTCGGCATAGGTTCCGGGGTATTCTTTTATGTCCTGGTCTTCAATGAACCAGATCTTATTCGCTACATTATCCAGCAGGTACCTGTCGTGAGATACAACAATAAAGGTACCTTCAAACTGATCCAATGCCTGAATTAAGATATTGACCGATGCAATATCCAGGTGATTGGTAGGCTCATCCAGGATCAGGAAGTTGGCATCAGCTGTTAAAGCCTTGGCTAAAGCCACACGCGACTTCTCGCCACCTGATAAGACCTTGATCTTTTTAAATGCATCGTCGCCGGTAAATAAGAAACAGCCCAGAATGGAACGAAGCTCTGTTTCTGTATGTTTAGGGGCAAAGGCCTGCAGTTCCCTTATAATCTCATTCTCAAGGTGCAGCGCTTCAAGCTGATGCTGCGCAAAAAAGGTTTGCGTTACATTATGGCCTGTTTCGCACATTCCTGAATAATTCTTGTCCGCGCCGGCGATGATCCTCAATACTGTTGATTTTCCCCGGCCATTTGCACCGATGAGTGCGATCTTATCGCCTTTTTCTATTGTCGCGCTAGCATCCCTGAGGATTGGTACACCCGGGTAGGATTTGGTAAGATCTTCAATACGTATCACATGACGGCCCGATTGCTTGCTGAACTTAAAGCTGAAGTTTACAGAAGGGTTATCATCATCAACATCGTCTACACGCTCCATCTTTTCCAGCGCTTTTATCCGCGACTGCGCCATTTTCGCCTTGCTTGCCTTCGCTCTGAAACGCTCGATCAGCTTTTCTTCCTGTTTGATCTTAGCCTGCTGATTTTTAAACTGCCCGCTCTGTATCTCTTCACGAAGTCCTTTTTCCTCTACATAAAAGCTGTAATTTCCGGCATAAGGGATTAATTTCCCTTTACGGGCTTCCACGATCTTTTTCACCACGCGGTCGAGGAAGTATCTGTCGTGAGATACAATAACTATGGCACCTTCAAAAGCCTGAAGATAGGTTTCAAGCCACTTGATGGATGGAAGATCCAGGTGATTGGTTGGCTCATCAAGGAGTAAGATATCCGGACTTTGAAGCAAGATCCTTGCAAGCATCACCCGCATCCGCCAGCCCCCTGAAAACTCAGAAAGTGTGCGGTGAGTGTCTGACTCGCTGAAACCCAGACCAGCCATGATCTCATGTGCGCGGTATTCGATATTGTATCCGTCTAATGCTTCAAACTCATGCTGTTTATCGCTGAGTTTATTGATCAGGTCGTCGGTATATTCTGTTTCTAACTTTTTAAGAATAGCCTCTATTTCTGAGTGTAACTGGTTTTGGCGGCCAAAAGCCTCCATAGCCACATGCAATATGCTTTTGTCAGACTGGTATGAAAGAAGATCCTGGTTCAGGTAACCTATTTTAATGTCCTTAGCCATTGAAATAGTCCCGCGTGTGGGAGCATAATCACCAACAATAATTTTCAGGAGGGTAGTTTTCCCGGTTCCGTTAGCACCAATTAATCCTATTTTTTCTCCGGGTTTTATATGCCAGTTCGCTTCGTCGTATAATGCCCTTGCACCGATCTCGAACGTGAGGTTATTTATCGCAATCATTTGGCGCAAAAGTACGGATTTTCTCTATAAATTTTTTGATCCGGCCCGGAGTTTACATTTGTATGTCTGTTAACTGCCATTTTATTGAGGCGGTTTGAGAGCGGGAAGTTTATTGGCTCAGGTTTTGATTAGATAGAATGGAGGCGATTTTCATCTTAAGCCATTAACAATATGTTACTTAAAATTTTTACATGTCCCGCTGGCTGAAAACTACATTAAAGATTACAGGCATACTTTTAAGCATTAGCCTCATCTTATTGATGGTCACAGTGGCTTATGTATACTCTCATAAAAAGGAGCTGCTTCAGACAATTACTGCGCAGCTGAATGAGGATTTGAATGGTAAGCTTACCATCGGAAAGATGGAACCAGCCCTGATCCGCGGCTTCCCCGGTATATCAGTTTCACTTGAAAAAGTATTGTTGCGGGATAGCTTATGGGAGCAGCATAAGCATGATCTCCTGCGTGCAGACAATGTCTACATCACCATAAACGCGTTTTCAATTCTTAGCGGTTCTCCCACAATCAAAGATATCCGTATCAATAAAGGGGAGATATATTTATTTACAGACAGCAGCGGACTGAGGAATACTGATATTTTCAGAAAAAAAGCCACTGATGCCATGGGTGGCAGGAAGAAAATAAACCGGGTTTGCCTGAAGGATGTGGTACTGACCATTGATGATAAACTGAAAAATAAGCTGTACAAGTTTGATATTAATGATTTTAACGGGACTTTAAAATATAACAACCTCGGCTGGAAAGGACATGTTAACGTGAAAACCCTGGTAAAGTTCTGTGCATTCCAGGTGGCGCGTGGGAGTTTTCTGAAAGACAAACTTGTTGATATGGATCTTAATATGGTTTATTACGACAAGAATCACCAGCTTAATATCCCTCTTCAGGAGATCAGTATCGGTAAAGACGACATTGAAATTGGCGGAAAGTTTGGCTTCGGGCCTAATTCTTCTGATTTCGAAATGGAAGTGAAGGCGCGCTCTATAAAATTCAGGGACGCTGCCGCCTTACTATCCAGCCATATTTCATCGAGGCTAAAGCCTTATGATGTCAAATTACCTATTGATGTACAGGCATCGATAACAGGAAAGTTAAAGCGCGGTGGTGAGCCCCTGGTTCATGCATCCTGGACGGTTAAAAATAATATCCTGAGTACAGCAGGAGAAACAATTACCGATTGCAGTTTCACCGGATTATTCAGCAATGAGCTCATTAAAGGCAAACGCCGCGATGCCCCCAACTCCGTCGTCGCTTTCTATAATATGACGGGAAAATACTATGATATACCTTTTAAAGCTGATTCGATAAGGATCACCGATCTTAAAAACCCGGTTTTCACTGGTAAATTCAAGGCTGAATTTGCTGTGAAAAAACTGAATAACATTCTAGGTGGCCAAACATTCATGTTCAATACAGGTACGGCCGATCTTGATCTTGTATATAAAGCCCCGTTCAATCAAAATGCTGCCGGACAGCGCTTTATTTATGGAACTGTACATGTTCATGATGCCACAGCGACTTATAGGCCGCGGAACCTTGCATTAAAAGATCTGCACCTTGTTATGAATTTCAAGGGGAATGACCTTTTTCTTGAAAATATCAGGGTTAAAAGCGGAAGTACTTCCCTGGTTATGCAGGGTACATTAAGGAACTTTTCAAATCTCTATTATGCCGATCCTCAAAAGATGCTGATTGACTGGCAGATCAAAAGTCCGCAGGTAAATCTCAGTGAATTTATGGTGTTTTTAGGCAGGAGAAAATCATATAATCAGTCAAGGAAGAACACATCCGTCGCCCGTCTGTCTGGCGCGCTGGACCGGATGCTTGAGCAGGCAAGTATGAATATGAATATCAATGTTGACCGTCTTATTTATAAAAACTTTTTAGCTACTAACGTTCGTTCGCATATTACTCTCAGGCGCTCAGGTATTGCTATTAATAATCTCAGCCTGAACCAGGGCGGAGGCAATTTGAATGTAAGCGGAAATATCGATCAATCTGGTAAGCTGAACCGGTTTAATGTAGATACAAAGATTAACAACGTAGACGTGGAGAAACTTTTTTATGCATTTGATAATTTCGGTCAGGACGCTATAACTAATCAGAATTTACGGGGCACATTTTTTGGCGGGACATCTGTTTCCGGATCCATGACTGATAATGGAAAGATAGTACCACTATCGTTTAAAGGATCGGTTAATTTTGATATTCGTGATGGCGCACTGGTGAATTTCGAACCTATGATAAAAGCCGGTGCTTTTGCTTTCCCGAACCGCAATTTCTCTAACATCAGATTTGCTAACCTGAAAAACACCCTTTATATTCAGGGAAGTAAGGTCATTATTCCGCCGATGGAAATTCGTTCCAATGTATTGAATGTGTTTCTTGAAGGTGTTTATAGTTTCAGGACCGGTACAAATATCGCCTTAAAGATCCCTTTGAGAAATCCCGAAAAGGATACGCTCATTGCAGGCAAAGCGCTTAGGAAGGAACGTGACCTGACTGGAATTGTGATCAACCTGAGAGCCCTGGATGGTGATAATGGTAAAGTTAGGCTCAGGCTGGGCAAAAGGACTCCTGCCAACTACGAATAGCTTAGTATCATTTCAGGCTAATTGTTTGAAATTTCCTAATTCAGGACTGAGGCGAATTAATCCTGAAGCAGCTTCGTGTTATATTTTAAAAACTTTAAAATACCATATAGCACTACGGATAAAGCACCTGCAATAAGTAAACCCACATTAAAATTCTTTTCCCCCTTAACCAGTTCTCCTGCAATATCAAAGAAGCAGAAGATCAAAAGCAGTGCTGCAAATCCATTTTTCTCCTGCCGTAAAACCTTTTTCCAGCTGAATTCATTCTGTGACTTAACATAAGATCCGAAATCAGGAATGACAACAGGGGTTTTTTGAGCCCAGTCAAGATAAACCTGACCAAATTTCGATTTAAGGTAATTCTCTTCAGTAAAGATGATACGCTCGTAATATAAAAAGTAAAAAAGAATGAAAGCAATGATGAACCACAGATCGACTGTAAGCATGGCAATGCCAAGCCACATAAAGAAATTGCCAACATAGAGGGGATTTCTAACCATGGAATAAATTCCTTTGGTATTCAGAACATCTGCCACCTGTTCTTCCGTATTACGTCCGGAAGTATTTGCCGCGGAATAACCCACCGTATAAACCCGGATAAAAAAACCTGTTAATGATACCAGAAGACAGGCTGTAGTATAATAGATCTCATAGGGTGCTTGTTCAAGCAGGCCTTTATCAGGATTGACCTCATTCATAAGAAAGAGAAGAAAGCCAATAAGGAAAATGATCAGGGGCAGGATCCCCCTGTATTTAAACAACCAGTTTCCCTGGCTTTCCATTTGATCCGATAAGGTCATAATAAAAATTTAAAGCGATGTGGCGTAATGTTAAAGGATATAAGCTAAAAAAACAAACATTCTTCATTTTTTCAAATCAGCACGTTTTGCCGGATGGGTTTTAAACCGGGGGAAGGATTAGAAATCAGATCATAAAATAAAATCTCAAACCTGTAACTTCGCGGTATGTATCAGATCATAAAGCCATTATTATTTAAATTTGACCCGGAAGAGATTCATCATGTTGTAACAGGGGGATTGCGTGCAGCCAATCGTATATGGGGAGTAAAGACCCTGCTTAAAAACTCCTTTCAACTGGAGGATAGCCGCCTTGAAAGGGAAGTTTTTGGCCTTAAGTTTAAAAACCCCCTGGGCCTTGCTGCGGGATTTGATAAGAATGCAAGTCTTGTTGAAGAACTGGCAGAATTCGGCTTTGGATTTATCGAGATAGGAACAGTAACTCCCTTACCTCAACAGGGTAATGAGAAGCCGCGGATGTTTCGTTTACCCAAGGATGAGGCATTAATTAACCGCATGGGCTTCAATAATCAGGGTGTGGATGTGGTAGCGCATCGTTTAAGCCGCATAGATCGCAAAGGACTGATCATTGGCGGAAACATCGGCAAGAATAAGATCACGCCGAATGAGGATGCCCTGGGTGATTACATTAAGTGTTTCGATCGGTTGTTTGATGTGGTTGATTATTTTGTGGTCAATGTAAGTTCACCAAATACACCGGGATTACGTGAATTGCAGGAGAAGGAGCCTTTGAAAAATATTCTGAATACTTTGCAGCAGCGCAACCTGAAAAACGATATTTCCCGGCCTATTTTATTGAAGATAGCCCCTGATCTGAGTAATTCACAACTGGACGATATTATTGAGATTGTTATTGAAACCAAGATTGCAGGGGTTATTGCAACGAATACAACCATATCAAGGGAAGGCCTCACATCTGAGGAGAAGCTTAAAAATGAAAGCGGCGGATTGAGCGGAAAACCCCTGGCCAGGCGCTCGACAGAAGTCATACGCTACCTTTCTGAACATTCAAATAAAGCTTTTGCGATAATAGGAGTGGGAGGTATCCATTCGGCCAAGGATGCGCTTGAAAAAATTGATGCTGGCGCTTCTCTTGTGCAGATTTATACAGGTTTTATTTATGAAGGGCCGGGTATAGTAAAGCGGATATTAAAGGGTTTATTATCACGCTGACAGTGCTTAGAACCCTGGCAGTGCTAATGGAATTATAAGACATTTCTCACACGAAATCCACATTATTTAACCTGCGGTCGAAATTCCAAAAAAGCGGACAAAAAAAATCCTGATCATCAATGACCAGGATCTGAAAATCTTCTTAGTACAGCTCTTATTTCTTATCTGCTGCTTCGATTTGTGCTAATACAGCATTGTTCTTGCTGATCTGGCTTTTAGCAGACTGCGCTGAACGGCTTCCGTTTTCTATGTTCCGGCCTAATTTTAAAAATTGAACCTCTAAACGTGAAGTGGTTTTATTTTTTCTGTCTTTTCTTTTTAAACGTGTAACACCCATGGTTTTTAATTTTAATATTTTTCTTGAGGTCAGGAGCGGATTCGAACCGCTGTATAAGGTTTTGCAGACCTCTGCCTAGCCACTCGGCCACCCGACCTTTAATTATAAACGATTGCAAAAGTAGCAATTAATTATTATTAGCCAACAAGTTTTAAGAATTTCTTCTTATTTCTGAGCAAATAATTGCCGCTGAAATAGCAACATTAAGAGATTCAGCTTTTCCAAAGGCCGGAATGGTAATCGGGTAGCTGATGTGCTTCAATAATTCAGGACGTATTCCCTGACCTTCATTGCCCATTAAAATGATCCCTTCGCTGCCGAAATTTGTATTATAAAGTGGCTTGCCATTCAGTACTGCCCCATAAACAGGGATATCAGCGTTCTTAATAAAATCCTGCAGATCCAAATAATTTACCTGAACCCTCGCCAGGGAACCCATACTTGCCTGAACAACTTTTGAATTGTAAACATCTGCTGTATCAGCTGAACAAATGATCTGCTTCATGCCAAACCAATCGGCAGTACGGATTATAGTTCCTAAATTTCCCGGATCCTGGATGCCATCTAATGCCAGGGTAAATGAACCTTTCAGCAAATTTGTTGTTAAAGCTGTGAATTGAGGTATTTTTACCAGTGCGAGCACCTGTTGTGCGGAAGTCAAAGAACTTATTTTGGATAGCTCTGTGGTACTAATTTGATGTGTCTTTATATTTTGTGATAATTTACCCAACTTTGGCATCACATTTTCAGTGTGGAATATTGTTTCCACAACATAATCAGAATGAATAAACTCTGAGAGTGATTTTAAGCCTTCAACAATGAAAAGATTATGTTCTTTTCGGATTTTTTTTTGATGTAAAGATTTTATAAAACTAATTTGAGACTTTGAAATCATACCTTATCTGTCGTAATTTCTCATTTGCAAGTATACTGCTTTTGATCATAATATTAACAAGCTGCAATGCCACCAGGTACCTGGCCGAGGACCAGTCGCTCGTAAAACGGGTAAACCTGAAAGGCGTTGACAAGGAGTTCTCAGAACAGGCCCTCACCTTTGTTCAAAATGATATCCGTCCGAATTCCCGTCTGAAACTTGCTTTGTATAATATGTTTAATACCAAAAAGGGCAAGTACCGTACTGACAGGGTAAGGGCTATCGGCGAAGCACCTCATCTTCTGGACAGTTCCCTTGTTGAGATATCCCGCACACAAATCGAAAAATTTCTGGTCACTAAAGGATACTTCAAAGCGGAGGTTAAGAGTGATATGGTGGTGAAAAAAAAGAAAGCGAAGGTGACTTTTACTGCAAAACAGGGGCCTGAATTCAAGATCAGGAAAATAAGTTTTGAAATTGAGGATTCAACTGTTTCGGCCCTTTATCTGGCCAGCCGTGATAAATTTACTCGTCTCCATGAGGGTAAACGATATGATTCGGATACTCTGGCTTTTGAACGTGAACAGATTTTCAGGCTGATGAAACGGAACGGCTATTATGATTATGTCCGGCAGTATGTCAGGTTTGATGTTGACAGCAATTTATATAGCAGCCAGGCTGATCTGAGAATGTTTCTTGCCAATCCGCCGGATAGTACCGAACATCAGGTTTATACGCTTGATAACAGCTTTATTACAATAAGGAACAGTGCAGGAGTGCTTGCGGGAATAGCACCTGATACCGTTACAGTGGATTCTCAATACCGGGTTGCCGATTTCTCGCGTAAATTTGATGCCCGGCCAATCAGCAGATATATATACCTTAAGAAGGGGGATATTTATAATATTGATAAAGAAGATCTGACCTTTGACCGCCTTTATGATCTAAACGTTTTCCGAAATGTGAAGATTGAATTTGCCAAAGCTGCTGACAGTACCCACAGGCTGTTTCCGCGTTATGATATTACTCCTTTAAAAAAGATGAGTAACAGGATCGAAGGGGAATATACCTTCAATTCCGGGCGCAATGGATTTAATATAGGAAATACCTATACGAACCGCAATCTGTTTGGAGGAGCTGAACACCTTGAGGTGAAAGCAAAATATGGAGTTCTGATCGATGCGGCAGCAAAAGGAAACGTCCTTCAAAGGATCTTTAGCCGTGATCTGCAGCTGGGAATGACCCTGGTGATCCCTAAGCTTCTGGTGCCTTTTAATATCCCCGAAATGGGAAAAAATGGCATGACCCATACAAGTATTTCCAGCAGTCTTCAATTATTTGACCAGCGTGATGCTTTTAAAAGCAGGATATTTATTAACTCTTTAACTTATGACTGGCTGGAAACGAAATATAAACAGCATGCTTTAACTCCTGTCAACATTGAGTTCAGAAAGGGCATACTTGATCCCGTTTTCCGCGACAGCCTGGTGCATCGTGGCTATGAATTATATGTGCGTACCAACAACAGGCAATTTTTTAATTTAGGTAGCCAGTACGCCTATACCTTAAATTCAATAAGACTGAATACCGTCGGCAATTTTTTATTCTTCCGGGGTACTATTGACATGGCTGGAAATTCACTTGGATTGCTGGATAAGATCATTAAATTCAAGGAGGATGATGCCGGTTTTAAAACGATTTTTGGATTACCCTACCAGCAATATGTTAAGACAGAGGTGGACTTGCGGATGTACCGTTCGTTGGGTGGTGAGCGGCAACTTGTTGCACGGATCAATCCCGGAATTGGTGTGCCTTATGATAACAGTAAACAGCTAACATTTGAAAAGAACTTCTATGCAGGCGGATCCAGCGGTGTAAGAGCCTGGCAGGCAAGAACACTTGGCCCGGGTACATACAACAGGGCCTCATTGGGTACAGGAGGCAAGGCTGATACTCTGAGAGCAAATTTGCGAAACCTTGACCAGCTTGGCGAAATTAAACTGGAAAGTAACCTCGAATTCCGGTTTAAGCTTGCAGAGAACTTTTTTAATGCAAAAGTGAAAGGGGCAACTTTTCTTGATATTGGTAATGTCTGGCGACTCCGTAAATCCATCGAAAACCCCGGTGGTACATTTTATTTTAATAAATTTTTAAGTCAGCTTGCCGTTGGTACCGGTGCCGGTTTGCGTTTTGATCTCAATTATTTTGTATTCAGACTCGATGCCGGGTTCAAAGTAAAAGATCCTCAGTTCAGCGGCTCCGATCAGTATGTACTCAGGTATCTATTCAATAAAACGGA
>CAYHRC010000063.1:0-10959 GCA_964358565.1 uncultured Sphingobacterium sp.
CTTGATGTAAAGCAGGCAATTTTCAATTACCTGGAAAACCCATCTGCTTCGAGCTGTACCGACCTTCATTTATTCAGGGCATTAAAACTGTATGATCAAAAGCCTGAAGGGACGATGTTCGTTGAAAAGCTGCCTGCAAATACCTTATTTTCAATTAAGAATGGAAGGGTGTTCAGGAAGGAAACTTTGGTGAGAAAACGTTATCGCTGCATTGAAATAAAGACCGGCGCAGTCTATCTGTTTAATCCTATGTCTGAAGTAATGATAATTGCTTAAGGTAAGCCGCCCGAAACGTATATGGCCTCATTGGGCTCACGCAGTGCCCATGTAATTTTCAATTTCCGGCCCTTGTATTTTTCAGGATTAGAAAACAGCGCTTCTATAAATTCATCTTTTTTTTCTACCAGGATAGGGGCTCTGTATGCATTGAAATTCTTTTTACTCAATATGAGATATTTAGCTTTTGGAAATTGTGCAATGCCATCAAATACAAGGTCAAAACTGCCCCGCTGATAAATTGCATCATTCAGCTTATTCATATCATAAACTATGTCCTCTGATGGAACTTCATTTTGTTGGAATTGCAATAAGCTTAGTCCTTTTCTTGTCCTCGCTTCCCTGCGATCGGAATAAACTATTTTACCGTTTTTATAGAATCTCCGCTCTGTCTTAAAAGGCAGATAAACCTGGGTATTTTTTGAATTATGCAGGAGCAGTGCTACCTGTCCGTCTTTCATATAATACCGTTTTTCTGTATATCCATAATCGCCGCTTTTACCATGTTCGATATATAAACAGATCTCCGATTTGCGAATGTACCTGCTGACATGGAAAGAATAGTCACCGAGGCTGTAAATAAGGCTTTCCTGTTTAATGGCCGCTTTTGGCAAGTTATTTATGCTATCAGCATAGGCAAGGATGTTCTCCTTCAGCACCTGTGCGGCAGCTGAATTTAGCGAGCTTTTTACCTGATCTGTATTTTTGTTGCAAGCAGCAAGTGAAAGGGTGATCAATAAAATGAAGTATTTAAGCCGGCACATGATCGCTGATCTATCGTAATCATAGAAACCATAGAAAATTCCGTGCCACTAATACTTCAGGAGCGTTATAATATTATCATGCAGCCGCGATTTCGCAAGAAAATTATCTTCCAGTGCTTTGTTCATAGGTATTGCTGTATCCAGGCTGGCGCAGCGTTTAACCGGTGCATCAAGAAATTCGAAACAGTGTTCAGAAATATGAGCACTGATTTCACCACCAAAGCCGCCTGTAAGGGTATCTTCATGCAGGATCAATACCCTTCCTGTCTTCTTAACTGAAGCTTCAACCGATTGCTTATCCCATGGCTGTAAGCTTCGAAGATCGATCAGATCGGCAGATAGCTCCGGGTGATCGTTTAAGTATTCAAGAGCCCAGTGAACACCTAAACCATAGGTGATGATGCTCAGCTGTTCGCCCTCTTTTATTTTCCTGGCTTTACCTATCTCAAACGTATAATAGTCATTATATATTGGTTCAGATATGGCCCGGTACAAATATTTATGTTCGAAATAAATAACCGGGTTTGGATCTTCAATGGCAGCCAGCAAAAGTCCCTTTGCATCAGAAGGAAATGCCGGATAAACTACTTTTAGCCCCGGGGTCTTTGTAAACCAGGCTTCGTTACTCTGAGAGTGGAAAGGTCCGCCCCCCGTTCCAGCTCCTGTGGGCATGCGTATAACAACATCGGCGTTTTGCCCCCAGCGGTAATGTGTTTTTGCCAGATTATTAATGATCTGGTTAAAACCACAGGTAACAAAGTCTGCAAACTGCATTTCCACAATAGCTTTATATCCATTGATTGAAAGGCCCAATGCTGCTCCGACAATTGCCGACTCGCAGATCGGTGTATTTCTTACCCGCCCTTTTCCGAACTCTTCAACAAATCCCTGTGTGATCTTGAATGCCCCACCATATTCAGCAATATCCTGACCCATAATAACCAGGTCCGCATACTTTTGCATGCCCTGGCGTAAACCATCGCTGATCGCATCGATGTAACGCATTTCCGTTTTCAATGGAGTGGAAGGTTCAAGAGGGGCTGGCGTGGATGGTTCGAACATATCCGCTGTCTCAATTGCTGTATCAGCTATAATATCATCTTCAGCAAAGGCCTTTTCAATTTCAAATTCTATTTCTTTTTTAAATTCAGCCCGAATATCTTCAGTCCGGGCCTGGTCCAGAATATGATTATCTAAAAGATATTGTTCAAAATTCCTGACAGGATCTTTCTTCTCCCATTCTGTAAATAGTTCCTTAGGGATGTATTTTGTTCCTGACGCTTCTTCATGCCCCCGCATTCGAAAGGTCATGCATTCGATCAGTACAGGACGGGGCTTTCGCCTGATGTCCTGTGCAATATCATTTATGGTATGATAAACTTCAAGGATATTATTGCCATCGATCCTCCATCCTTCCATTCCATAGCCTTTAGCCCTGTCCGCCAGCCGCTCGCAGCGGTACTGTTCATTGGTAGGCGTGGATAATCCGTAACCATTATTTTCAATGATAAATAGTACGGGCAGATCCCAGACCGCGGCTACATTAAGGGCTTCGTGAAAATCACCCTCACTCGTAGCTCCCTCGCCGGTAAAAACCAGGGTAGCTTTTTGATCATTCTTAAGTACGTCAGCGAGGGCAATGCCATCAGCTAATGCTAACTGCGGGCCCAGATGAGAGATCATGCCTACGATCTTAAATTCCTGACTTCCGAAGTGAAAAGAGCGATCGCGGCCTTTGGTAAAACCTGAGATCTTGCCCTGCCATTGAGCCATTAATCTGGATAGGGATATCCCGCGACTGGTGAAAACCCCTAAATTACGATGCATAGGAAGAATATATTCGTCGGGATGCATTGCAAGAGTAGTTCCAACAGCTATGGCCTCCTGACCGATCCCTGAGAACCATTTACCAATACGCCCCTGCCTTAAAAGGATGAGCATTTTTTCCTCGATCATTCTGGGCTTAAGCAGATGCCTGTAAAATGCGATCAGAGTATTATTATCGAGATCCTTGCGGTCGAAATTCATCATTCATAAACTTACAGCTTTTTCAAAAAAATTCTAACTAAATTGATCTCGCCTTTAATTGATCATAGATAGTATCTGAAATGCGATATTTATCATACTAAAGGATTGTCTGGTATATGCGAACTCTGTTCTAAAGGCAAATTGAAGGGGAAATACGGCAAAGAAATTATTTTATTTAGATATCAAAAAAAATATAATGAAGAGAAATGAATTTATAAAAAGCAGTGTAATTGCTGGATTGGCTCTAATGACAGGCGCCAGGGCCAGTGCTGAGAATTTTTCCGCAAAGGATAAAAAAGCAGGGAAGCCTTTTAACATGAACTTTGCACCTCATGCCGGTATGTTTTCAAATAATGGGGGTAAAGATTTCTTCGACCAGATACAATATATGTATGATCAGGGATTCCGGAGTATTGAAGATAATGGGATGTCCTCCAGACCGGCAGCAGACCAGGAAAAGATCGGCAGCCTGCTGGCTAAACTGAATATGGGTATGGGTGTTTTTGTTCTGGATAAAGGGGGTAATGGCGCTAATACATTGGCCGCCGGTAAAACGGAAAATATTGATATATTTCTAAAAGGCTGCCATCAGGCTGTGGAAGTTTCTAAAAGATGCGGCGGTAAATTAACAACGGTAGTCCCCGGTGATTTTGACAGGCGTTTAACCATCGGTATACAAACAGCTAATGTGATAGAAGCTTTGCGCAGAGGAGCTGAAATATTAGAGCCTCACAACATTACAATGGTTTTAGAGCCGCTTAGTGATACTCCGGACTTGTTTTTAAGAACTTCAGATCAAACTTTTATGATCTGTAAGGCAGTAAACAGTCCCTCATGTAAAATTTTGTATGATATTTATCACATGCAGCGTAACGAGGGTAATCTAATCGCCAATATAGAAAAGAGCTGGGATGAAATAGCTTATTTTCAAATCGGGGATAATCCAGGCCGTAAAGAACCGACCACCGGAGAAATAAATTACAAAAATGTGCTTAAGTACATCCATGAGAAAGGATATAAAGGTATTTTGGGTATGGAACATGGAGTAGCTGCTAAGGGAATAGAAGGGGAACTGGCATTGATTAAGGCTTACCGGGAGGTTGACATTTCATTGTAATAGATGCTCAGTAAAGTGCATAAATAACACAATTAAATTATCATATATTTAATCGAGCCTAATTATATCATTTGTAGGTTTCTGATAAATTTTTTATGTCTGATCAAAAGCTTGCCCGAAACAATAAAACATTGGTAAAATCATCTATAAATATCCGGATAAATTTTAAGTGGCTTTCAGCAAATTTTGCTTTGTTATTAATACCAGTTTGTTTGTTTGCTCAACGAACTGATACCGGTTCATATACACAAAAGATTGAAGGCACTGGTCTGCAATTTGATATGGTAGCCATACCTGGCGGTGAATTTAAAATGGGAAGTGCGTCTAAGGAAGCGGGTAGAAAGTCCGATGAAGGCCCGCAGCACATGGTTAAAATCGACCCTTTCTGGATGGGAAAGAATGAGGTGTTATGGGATGTTTTTGAACCGTATGTTTATAAGAATTTTGAATTAACCAAAAGCAACGGGCTTGTAAGCCAGCAGGTTGATGCCGTAACACGTCCGACAAAGCCTTACCTGGATATGACCTTTGGAATGGGTAAAGCAGGGCAGCCGGCTGTAGGAATGACCCAGTATAATGCTATTCAGTTCTGCAAATGGCTCTATACAAGAACAGGTATCTTTTACAGATTACCCACAGAGGCAGAATGGGAATATGCTTGTCGTGCGGGTACAGCAACTACTTATTCTTTCGGCGATGATGCTTCAAAGCTTGATGAATACGCCTGGTTTGCGGCCAACAGTAAAGAGAAGACTCATCCCTCAGGAAGTAAAAAGCCAAATGCATGGGGGCTTTATGATATGCATGGAAATGTAGCGGAATGGACCATTGATCAGTATGTACCAGATTATTATACCCGCTTTGATGGTAAAGTTGCTGATAACCCGCTTGCAAAACCAGATAAGCTGTATCCTCATTCTGTGCGAGGGGGTTCATTTGAGGATACACCAGATGATCTTCGCTCGGGCAGCCGGAAAGGCTCAGACCCTAGCTGGAAACGGATCGATCCGCAGATGCCAAAAAGTAGCTGGTGGTTTCCTGAAGCGCCATTTGTTGGAATTCGTATAGTCAGGCCTTTGAACAGTCCATCTAAAGAAGAAATAGAAGAATATTACAATCAAAAAATTATTGCAGACTATTAATCAATCTAATTTATAATTTAATGAGCATGAACAAAAAGAACGCAACATTAAAAGAGCGGAGAACTTTCCTTAAAGCATCTGCCCTGATCGCCGGCGGTGCGGTAATAAGCAGTATTCCTTTTTCAGGAGCCTATGCGGCAGGTGGGGATACTATTAAGATTGCTTTAATTGGCTGCGGAAACCGGGGTACCGGAGCTGCATTCCAGGCTTTGGGAACAAAATATAATATAAAATTGGTAGCAATGGCTGATGCCTTCCGGGATCGCCTGGATAAAAGCTACGGGCCTTTGTTCGAAAAATTCGGTAAAGCCAGGGTGGATGTTCCGGAAGATAAAAAGTTTGTTGGCTTTGACGCTTATAAACACGCTATCGCTGAAGCTGACGTCGTTCTGTTAACCACTCCTCCCGGATTTCGGCCTGTACATTTTGAAGAGGCTATCAAACAAAATAAACATGTTTTTATGGAGAAACCAGTCGCCACGGATTCTCCCGGAATCAGAAGTGTGCTGGCAACTGCAGAAGAAGCAAAACGCAAAAAATTAAATGTAGTAGTAGGCTTGCAGCGCCGCTATCAGAAAAACTACCGCGAAACTATTAAACGTATTCAGGATGGTGTCATAGGTGATGTAGTCTCAGGCCAGGTCTATTGGAACAGTGGTGGCGTATGGATGCATCCCAGAACTGCCGGACAAACAGAGATGGAATATCAGATGCGTAACTGGTACTATTTCAACTGGCTTTGCGGAGATCATATTACAGAACAGCATGTACATAACATTGATGTAGCCAACTGGATAAAAAACAGCTATCCGGTTTCAGCACAAGGCACTGGCAGCCGGTTTTTACGCACTGGAAAAGATCATGGGGAGATCTATGATAATCATACCGTAGAATTTATTTATGAGGACGGTTCTGTTCTCCAAAGCCAATGCCGCCATTATGAAGGTACCCTGAACCGCGTTGATGAAAGCTTCCAGGGCACTAAAGGAAAGGTATACTTATCAGCTAATAATACCGGAAAACTTTCGGATCATAAAGGGAATATTATATATAATCATGCTGGTAAGGGCGACCCTAATCCTTACCAGACTGAACATGACGAACTTTTTGCTGCAATTGATGCGGGCCAGTACAAATTTGCAGATGCCGAACGGGTTGCCAAAAGCACCATGACTTCAATTATGGGCCGCTATGCAACTTATTCAGGGATCGAGGTAAAATGGGACGATGCTCTCAATTCAACGATTAATCTAATGCCTGATACCTTAAGCTGGGATTCTTTGCCAAAAATCTTGCCTGGTCCGGATGGAAATTACCCTTACGCAATACCCGGACAAAAAAAGGTTATCTGATTATCTGTAATGGCATCACCTGGGGAGTCTCAATTTTAAGCATTCGATACCTTCCCTTTCCAAAATTATATATAACTCAAGTATTGTTCTGCAAAATCAATAGTTTAAGCGTGGTTTTTCTCTAATAAAGTATTATTAATATAAACAAAAGTATCAGTTTGATTGGAGCATGAAAACTAATTTTGAAAACACCTTGTAAGTCGAATTATGATCGGATATATATTTATTTCCTGCTGTTTTCTGATTTTATGCACCATTGGATGTAAACCTGATGACTGGAATCGATTGGTAATTAAGGCTATTAATGACGAGGTCACTACCTGGCTAAATGAAAAGAAATGGTCAATCTTAAAGATGAATTGATAGTAAGGGAGAAGGTTTATTGCCCTGCAGATCCATTCAGAGGGTGGTATTAATTTAGGTGGAAAAATATCCGGATCAAAGAATTAATTAGCTTTACTATAAATTGCCCACATAAAATCTGAATAATTTACCTTATGGAAAATCAAATAAAATCTTTACGCGTCCTTGTAGTAGGTTGCGGAAATATGGGATCTTCTCATGCGATGGCTTATCATACCATAGAAGGGTTCGAGATCTGCGGTCTCGTTTCTAAAGGAAAGTCCAAAGAGATATTGAACGCAAAACTAGGGAATAGTTATGCCTTATTCAGTGACATGGATGAAGCAATGAGGGCTACCAAACCGGATGCAGTCTGTATTTCCACTTATCCTGACACCCATGAAAGTTTTGCCATAAAAGCATTTGAGAATGGATGCCATGTATTCATAGAAAAGCCGCTGGCTGATTCCGTTGAAGGTGCTGAACGCGTAGTTGCTGCTGCAAAAAAATCAAATAAGAAATTAGTGGTGGGTTATATATTGCGTCATCATCCTTCATGGGAGCGCTTCATTGAATTGACCAGGGAACTTGGCAAACCGCTGGTAATGCGGATGAACCTTAACCAGCAAAGCGATGGGGCCATGTGGACCCTTCACCGCAATCTGATGAGTTCCTTAAGTCCGATTGTTGACTGTGGCGTGCATTATATTGATGTTATGTGCCAAATGACACGTTCGAAACCAACCCAGGTATATGCAATTGGTGCGAGGCTCACCGAAGAGATTCCAGCAGGCAATTATAATTATGGCAATCTGCAAATACGCTTTGAAGATGGGTCTGTCGGATGGTATGAAGCCGGGTGGGGTCCAATGATCAGTGAAACGGCATTTTTTGTGAAAGATGTTATCGGCCCTAAAGGGTCTGTTTCGATAGTTGCCAAAGAAGCGGGAGGCGGAGGAAAGTCTTCTTCCATTGAAGCACATACGAAAACGGAATCCTTGCGTTTCCATCATGCCGACCTTGATAAAGATGAAAAGTTCATGAAAGAAGATACATGGATAAATCTGGAAGATGAACCGGACCACCAGGAGCTTTGTAACAGGGAACAAAAGTATTTCCTGAGATCAATAGTAGAGGATATCGACCTTGGTGCCCACGCAGAAGATGCAGTAAATAGTCTGCGGATTGCCTTCGCTTGTGACGAATCGGTCAGAACCGGAAAGGTTGTACCATTAACCTAATTTAATGCTTTAATTCTCAAAAGGCCAGTTTAATCATCTTTTATAATTTTTATATCATGTCTATCAACCCCAATGAAATACCTGTAGGCGTAGTCGGACTCGGTCTGATGGGCTGCAGCATAACAACCTGTTTGCTTATGGCCGGGCATCAGGTCAAAGCAATTGCACCTGTCAGCATTGATATGACAACCGCTGAACCCCGTATTCGTAAACATCTTTTAAAGTCCAGAGAGGAGGGGCTTGTTACTGAAGCACCTGAATATTATTTTAAGAATTTAGTCATTACGGAAGATTATTCCTCGCTGAAACCCTGTAAACTGGTGATCGAATGCACGCTTGAAGATGAGGCAATAAAGAAATCAGTGTACTCAAAAATTGAGACTGAAATCGCTGATGATGCACTTATGACCAGCAATACTTCGGCTATCCCGATCAGTATTCTGCAAAAACTCACCGCCCACCCTGAACGATTTTTCGGTTTGCATTGGGCAGAACCTTCACATACCTCACGTTTTCTGGAAGTGATCTGCGGAGAACTCAGCGACATAAAAAAAGGTGAATACCTTTATGACCTTTCTCATTTATGGGGTAAAGAACCCACCCTTGTCAGAAAGGATATCCGGGGATTTATCGGTAACCGTTTAATGTACGCCATGTACCGCGAAGCCTTTTATCTGGTTGAGAACGGGTACGCAACTGTTGAAGATGTAGACAGGGCCTGCCGTAACAATACCGGATATTGGATGACCCTTGTAGGTGTTTTCGGCTGGATGGATTTGACCGGAGTTGCTGCTTATCATAACGTAATGAAGGACTTGAATCCAACGCTCTGCAATAATACCGGAATGCCCAAATTGATCGATGATATTGTGAAGGCTGGTGGAAAAGGTGTGAGTAATGGTCATGGTTTTTACAATTATACTCCTGAGGAGGCTAAATTGTGGGAGGAGACCTTTGCAGATTTTAGTTATGAAATCAGAAAGCTGGCATTGAAATATCCGGCCGACGTTGTAAAAAGAAAATTAAAAAAAGAGGTCAAAGAAAATTAAATGCTCAGCAGAACTAGATATTCATTGTGGTCGATTTGAGTAATATGAGACACCTTTCTGTTCCATTTCTACCGGTAGAAGATCCTGCAGCGCTCAACGATATTTCGCAAAAGCTTGATCGTATTCAAAAGAGTGGTATTGACCTTGTACCATGGCCTGCCTACAGTTATAAACCGGAAGTGTTTTTTGCGATCGCATATGGCGAAAGCAGCATATTTCTGAAGTTTTATGTAAGTGAAAAGTTTGTCAGGGCTATCTATGCCAATCCAAATGATCCGGTATATAAGGATAGCTGCGTTGAACTTTTTATTTCATTTGAAGATGAAAAGGAATATTATAATTTTGAATTTAATTGTGCAGGAACATGTTTGCTAGGTTTTGGCAAGGAGAGGGCCGACCGGCAATTATTACCGGAAGAAATTATCGGTTTGATCCGTCGCCAGGCTTTATTAAAGCCTGCGGGTAGCAGTGATGCCAATATTGCATGGGAACTGACCGTGTCAATACCATTTAAAACCTTTCATTATCACAAGATAGAAACACTTAAGGGAAAACGGTGCCGGGCAAATTTTTATAAATGCGGAGATGATTTACCGGAACCTCATTATCTTGTATGGAATGCGATCAAAACAGAGCAACCCGATTTTCATTGTCCGGAATTTTTCGGGACATTGGAATTCAGTTAATATAATTTAAACTAAAGAATAATTGCAAAAATGGAAAAGAAGGAAATTCAACATCCGGATAAGGCAGACAAAAATTTCAGTACAGGAGCATATTCGGCCGGAGTGGCTGCAGGCGGATGGTTATTCGTAAGTGGCCAGGGGCCAGTCGATTTCAAAACCGGACAGTTTGTTTTGGGAGAAATTGAGGCTGAAACTCATCTTACTTTGTACAATGTGCAGCGAATCTGTGAAGAGGCCGGATGTACCCTCGATAATGTGGTAAAATGTACCGTTCATTTGAGTGATATCAAAGATTTTGATCGTTATAATGCAGTTTACGCCACTTACTTTAAAAACATCAAACCTGCGCGTACAACCGTACAATCGGGATTGGGTCATGGAATAAAAGTAGAAATCGATGCAATTGTTTTAATCCCTGAAAAAAGGTAGATGAAAGCATTCAAAAGGAATAGACTGAAATTAAAAGTGTGCAATGGCTGAGCAATCTATATTTATTTTTGACTGCCACCTTGATCTGGCGATGAATGCCATAGAATGGAACCGGGATCTTAAAAAATCTGTAAAAGAGATCCGGAGCCGTGAAGAAGGTATGACTGATAAATTGGATAGTGCAAAAGGTGTAGTCGCATTACCTGAACTCCGGAAAGGGAATATTGGTCTTGTAGTGGCCACCCAAATTGCCCGTTTTGTGGAGCAGGGAAGTGCGTTGCCGGGTTGGAATTCGCCGGAGATAGCCTGGGGAATTACTCAGGCCCAGTTAGCCTGGTATCGTGCCATGGAAGATATTGGTGAAATGGTTCAGATTACCAACTTAATGCAGATGGAAAAACATCTGGCATTATGGTTTGACAAAACTATTCCTGACCTCAGCAAACCGGTTGGATATATATTAAGTCTTGAAGGCGCCGATTCACTGCTGAACATTTCTTATCTTGAAAAAGCATATGAATATGGTCTGCGTG
>CAYHRC010000064.1:0-2298 GCA_964358565.1 uncultured Sphingobacterium sp.
AGGGTATTGAAGGTATTCCAACCGATGCTTCGGGTAAAGCTTCTTATGGAGGTACTGATCCCACCGATAATTCCGGTACGATGAAATATATTCGTATTGAGTTTGCCGGAGTTCCTTTATCTCCAGATAACGAAATTAATGGTTTAACATTCGGTTCTGTGGGTTCAGGAACTACAATTGATTATGTTCAGGTTACACGCTCAGGAGATGATTCATTTGAGTGGTTTGGAGGTACTGTAAATGCAAAGCATCTGTTAGCCATTGGTGGAGTGGATGACGATTTCGATACAGATTTTGGATACGCAGGTAAGGTTCAGTTTGCTGTGGCTCAGCGTTATCCTACTATTGCTGACGTTTCAGGATCAAATGGTTTCGAATCAGATAATGATGGTTCTGGTTCTGTAAAGACTCCTCAAACCAGTGCCGTTTTTAGCAACATAACGGTATTAGGTCCATTATCTTCTGCTTCTTTAAGCGGTGTGAACGCAAACTATCAGCATGCTGCCCAGGTCCGGAGAAATTCTTCAATCAGCATTTTGAACTCAGTATTTGCGGGTTATACTGAAGGTATTTATATTGATGATTCTAAAGTTGCTGTAGCAAAAGCCACCTCAGCAAATTATTTAGCAGGCAACCTTGTTTTCCAAAACAATATCGTTTATGGCTCTAATCTTAAACTTAATGAAGTGAAAGGTGAGAATAAGGCAGATTTCGAAACAGCTTTAAGAGCTGGTAATACGTTCGACGGAACTAAATTTGCGGATGCTTTAATGAATGATCCTTACAAATATTCTGCAGATCTGGTTGCTGGCGCTAAGGCGGGAACACCAATTTTTACTGTGAAAACTGGTTCAGCTGCAGAAGCTGGCGCTTTATTTACGAATGTTAAGGTTACAGATGCATTCTTTGAAAGAGTTTCGTATCGTGGGGCATTTGGCTCAACTGACTGGACTGCTACATGGACTAATTTTAATCCTCAGGTAACCGCTTATGATGGTCCGGGAAAAGTAAATTAATTGATAAACAACCTATTTTGAAAAAAACCTCGCTTTAAACTTTAAAGGCGGGGTTTTTCTTTTTAAGTGCGTTTGGAAATGGGTAGCGGAAGTTCTTTTGGATATGAGGAGCTTTTAGGTGTTAAACAATCCTCATATTTCTGATTATAATTATTATTAATCACAGAGATTGTTACTTATTAAAAGGATCATAGCTATAAACAACCTCATAAGAAATATTTCGCAGTTTAGCAGATATTTCTCCTATACGTAAATCCTGATTTTGCGGAGTAGGCTCACAAACCGTATACTTTTCCCCCTTATAAATAATTGATTGACCGTGTGGTTTATCAAACTGTACAGCCATACTAATGTGTGTAGGGTACAATAATGCGATCATTGGAAGATTATAGATTTCCTTAACCAGGTAAAAGAAAAGAGCTGCCCTGTCGTCGCAATCACTGTATTTATAATATAGGGTCTGCTCGGGGGATAAACGTTTTTCTTTTCCAAAATTATCCTCGTCCGTCTGGTATAGAAAACTGTAGCGGGTGAATCGCATTAAATAATCTACCCCGCGTTTTTGCGGCATTCCTCTTACATTCTCCTTTAGAAAGGGAATCAGCGAACGGTAAGTTTCATGGCTAAGAGGAATATTGAAATATGATTCAAAATCAACTCCCGGATAATTGGCAAAAATACTTTCTACTGCCGGATTTAACATCACTTTAAAAATATATGATCTCTGATGATAATTAAAATGAATATCCTTCTCCATATATGTTTCCGGTTGAAAATCTGGCATGCGTGTTATTTTATATGAAAATGACCTGTCGGCCTCCGGTATAAAGACATTTGCAGGAAGAATTTTTTCCTTTTTAAAATCTATTTTGCCGTAATCATGATAGTTCAAGCACATATATTTACGGCCACCTTCCATAAAGGATGGAATATCTTCTATGTTTTCCTCATTGCGTACATAAAAGATTAACTTATCTTTTCCAATACCCAGCCTGGCATCATATCCTGATTTGATTAAAAAGAACCATTTATATAAGGTGTATCGGTAATAGTTCTCGGCCTTGGGACTTATTTGCTGGGCGGTTCTCCGGATAAGCTGATAATAGATCCAATCGTTTAACTGGTATTTTTCTTTATATGCGAGGAGTGAAGCAAGAACAGATTGATAATTGCTCTGGTTAATGCTGGTATAAAAAGAATTGACGGTCTGATTTGAGAGAGAGTCTGATACATCAATACGTGAGGACTTGTCTAATTCAAAATTGAAGGTCCCGTTATAAAA
>CAYHRC010000064.1:2398-10884 GCA_964358565.1 uncultured Sphingobacterium sp.
ATGATCCTGGCATTTAAGGCCAGGTACTGCCGGAGCAAGACAGGAACCTTCATATGGGTAGTTTCAATTTCAGAGATCAGGCTGTCGAGGTTTTTCAAAGTTTGGTCCGATTCCAACAGCAGATCTTTGTCAATCTTTGAAAAATCAATTTTAAACTTTTTACGGGGCTTTACATATTGAGCAAGCTCATGATCAAAATGATGCTTGCCAATAAAATCGACTATCAGTGATTTTGAGAACTTTGAAAAGCGGTTACTTATACTCACTGGTCCGATCAAATAACGGTAACGCGGGTTATCTACGAGATACTTCAGAATACCCTTCCATAAAAGGAACAAGGGCAGGGGTTTTAATTGGTATTCTTTACGCACCCATGACCTGCCTAATTCGAGGCTCTGGCGTAATACCGGATAAAACTGGCCTTTAATCTTAAAGAGTTCAGCAATGTAAAATCCACGTTTTCCCATGCTGTAAAAGATCTCATCACCTTTTCCAAGGCGGTAAGCACCAACAATCATACTTTGTTCACTATCCCATATGAAAAGGTGATTATAGTAAATATCATATTCGTCAAGGTCAGTTTGCTTATTTGTGCCTTCCCCAATCTCCCGGAATGTGATCTCTCTTAAGCGCCCGATCTCTTTTATGATATTTGGAATGGCCACGGTGGGTGTAATATAAACCTCATAACTTTTTTCGGTCCAGACCCTGAATTCCTGCAATTTTTCAATTTCATCTTCCAGCAGATCAACGGGGACTGCCTCTGCGATAGCCTTTTGCCGTTTCCGGATCTTAAATAGATTACGCGGATTAAAGATCTTTTTTTCATTCTCAAGACCAGTTCCTAAAGCATAAGTTTTTGCTCTTAGAAAATCAAGCAATTTGCTGGTGCTATTCTGGTAGGGCAGATCAGCAGGCATAATTGGTTTACCTATCCTCAGCCTGATCTTGTGGCCATGTTTGTTGAATAATTCTGAAGGTAATTTAGCCGTTCTTAAAGCCGGATGGATGAAGCTTAACAGATTGAAAAGTAAGCCGTTATTCCCATGAAAATATACCGGCACAACCGGAACATTTGCCCTGGCAATTATTTTCCCCACTACCGGATGCCATAATTTATCTGAGACCTGCTGCGTTTCCAATTTATAGGTAGATACTTCCCCGGCCGGGAAGATCCCGATAGGTATTCCTGATTTCAATAAGGCAAGGGTGTTTTTAATGCCGCTTATACTTGAGGAATGATCAACGTTTTCAAAAGGATTTACAGCAATAAAATAGTCGCTCAGATTTGGGATCTTTTTAAGAAGAAAGTTAGCCATTAATTTAGCATCGGGTCTTACCATACAGAGGATCTTTAGCAGGACTAAACCCTCTATTCCACCGTAGGGGTGATTTGCGATTGCAATGAAAGCTCCGCTTTTTGGGATATTTTTAAGATCTGCTTCATCAAACTCGACTGATATTTCAATGATCTGTAAAATTTTATCTATAAAAGTGGCCCCTGTCAGATGTTCGGCTTTCTGGAATACTTCATTTACTTCATTGATCTTCATTACCTCCATGAGCAATGATGCTAAACCCGGCATGCGTACTTTATCCAGCTTTGTGGCTTTAGAAAATTCTTCTTTAGTAATGATCTTCATCAATATTTTTATTGGTAAACTAAGTCCTGTTTTAAGTAATAATTCTGCTCTTATTTTAAATCTACGTATAAGAGAAGCAGCAGGTTCAAACATTCAAATTAACCGTTCCTTAAGACAGATCAAATTTCTCAAAGATAATCTGTTATATTTAATAGACATCAATTACGTGTTGCAGATGCGGGATACCTGCAAGTCTTTTTATCAATTTATCATTCTGTTTTTGATTATGCCATCTTTGAAAAAGTCAGTCAGATCTTATTTCAGCTTCTCTAAAAAAGAGTTAAACGGTATTCTTCTTCTTTGTATTATGATCGCTCTTATTATGATCTTTCCGTATGCCTATCGTTCTTTCAGCCAACCAGAAGTTTATGAGTTGAATAAATTTGCCCGGGAAATCGAAGCATTTAAAGCTTCAGCCTTGAAAAGACCCTCAACTTATAAGAAGCTTCAAGATCAGATAGAAAAAGCTCAATTTAAAACAGAGTATTTTGATTTTGATCCTAATGGTTTAGCCGAAAAGGACTGGAGGAGATTAGGATTATTATCCTCACAGATCAAGGTTATAAAGAATTACGAAGTCAAGGGAGGCAAATTTTATAAAAAAGAGGATTTGAAGAGAATTTATTCAATTTCGGCAGCGCTGTATTCCCGGATTGAGCCATATATCCATATTAATACTACCCTGACTGAAACCAGGGAAGTTAAGGCTGAAATCTACAGACGTGCGGCAAGTGAAAAAAGCGTTTCAGGCGCGGTAATAGAGATCAATAGTGCCGATTCTGCACAAATGGTAAGTATTCGGGGAATTGGGCCTGTTTTTGCTTCCAGAATCATCCGTTACCGCGATCGCCTGAGTGGCTTCTACAGTAAAGAGCAATTAAAGGAGGTATATGGCCTGGATTCCCTTAAGTATTCGCTTATCGAAAATAAGATCAGAGTGGACGCTTCTTTGATACACAAACTCAATATAAACACACTGACCTTTGACCAGATAAAACGCAATCCCTATTTAAGCTTTAAGCAGATGAATGCAATGATTCAATATCGTAAGCAGCATGGTGATTACCTCTCATTAGATGATTTAAAAAAAGTTGATGTCCTGAATGAAGAAATTATCCGTAAAATTGAGCCTTATCTATTGTTTTAAATTATGATCCGCACACAGCTTGTAAATGTCATTCGTGATATACCTGATTTCCCAAAGCCGGGTATACTTTTTAAAGATATAACACCTATACTAAAAGATGCAAAGCTGTGCACCGCAGTAATTGACGAATTTGTAAGGCGTTTGCATGGAACTCAGATAGATGTGATTGCAGGTATAGAAAGCAGGGGTTTTCTATTTGGTATGATGCTTGCAAACCGTTTGGAAATTCCTTTTGTACCAATCAGGAAGCAGGGTAAATTGCCTTTTAAAACCATTCAGGAGCCCTGTGAATTAGAATATGGCTCTGCCATTCTGGAACTTCATGAAGATGCATTGTTTGAGGGGCAGAGAGTGCTTATACATGACGACCTGCTTGCAACTGGTGGTACCGTCTCTGCAGCAACCCGCCTGGTTCAAAAGCTTAAAGGAACGGTAGCGGGATATTCATTCGTAATCAGCCTTGATTTTTTAAAGGCGAAAGATAAATTGAAACTCGTTTCTGAAAATATTATCACATTGGTCTCCTATGAATAATTTTAGAGCCTGCACTAATAGTTAAGTCTGGGGCTGGATTTTCAGGTAAATTGAACCCGGAACTATTTCGTTTCATCCGAATTTGTTCTTTATGGCTTGAAAAAATGGTGCTATAATTGTTATACTTGCGTAAACAACCAATTAATTTATGCACTCAACAATAGCTGCCGAGCAAGGCGGAATGAATTTTCATGTATCGGAAAATCAACTAATGATCATCGGAATGGTCCGTGATTTTGCTGAAAAGCATATCCGGCCGCATGTTATGGAATGGGATGAGGCTCAGGTCTTTCCCGTTGAAATTTTTAAAAAATTGGGGAAACTGGGCTTGATGGGGGTCCTGGTACCTGAAGAATACGGAGGATCGGGACTTGGATACTTTGAGTATGTTTATGTTATTTCTGAAATCTCGAAAGTCTGCGGATCAATTGGCTTGTCTGTTGCGGCCCATAACTCATTGTGTACCGGTCATATAATGGCCTTTGGTAATGAGGAACAAAAGCGCCGCTGGCTACCTAAGCTGGCTATAGCAGAATGGATTGGAGCCTGGGGCTTAACCGAAGCTAATACAGGTTCGGATGCAATGGGAATGAATACAACCGCATTTTTGGATGGGGATCATTATGTGGTTAACGGATCTAAGAACTGGATCACTCATGGAAAGTCGGGGAACGTTGCTGTAGTAATGGTACGTACCGGCGAAAAGGGAGACTCCAAAGGAATTTCTACCCTGGTCATTGAAAAAGGGACTCCCGGTTTCAGCCATGGTAAAAAAGAGAATAAGCTCGGTATGCGTGCTTCAGAAACTACTGAACTGATATTTGATAATTGCCGTGTCCCAAAAGAGAACCTTCTTGGTAATGAGGGAGAGGGGTTTAAACAGTCAATGTACATTCTCGATGGAGGACGGATTTCTATCGCAGCCTTAGCCCTGGGAATGGCCAAAGGAGCGCTCACCGCAGCAATTAATTATTCGAAAGAGCGGTACCAGTTTGGCCAGCCAATTGCCAGCTTTCAGGGCATCTCATTTAAAATAGCAGATATGGCCACAGAAGTAGAAGCTGCTGAATTGCTTATTATGCAGGCTGCAGATCTGAAAAACCGTGGTAAAAATGTCACCAAAGAATCGGCCATGGCTAAATATTTTGCATCGGAAGTCTGTGTACGCGTTGCAACGGATGCAGTCCAGATCTTTGGCGGCTATGGTTATACAAAGGATTTCCCTGTTGAGAAATTTTACAGGGATTCTAAATTGTGTACTATTGGTGAAGGCACCTCAGAGATCCAGAAACTTGTTATCTCCAGGGAAGTACTTCGTTAAAAGCCAATTTATTAATAGACTAAATTCATTAGGTATTAAAGGGGCTCAGATTGAGATCTGGGTCCCTTTATTTAAATATGCCTGCCAACCCCGGTTCTTGCAAATATTTTATCATTCTCTGAACAGAACAGCACATGATTTGTTAATCTCCTACACAATCTAAGGGCCGATAAGGCTAAATATAATTCCGGAAATATGAAGGATAAACAATTCTACCTGTCGGCTGAAATAAAATACAATTGCCTGGATGTAGTAAAAATGTGGGGTACTGACTTTGAACTGAAAGTATATTCATTAGCAGACACTGATTATATGGTTGCAGAGAATTGTTTAGTTCTGTACGGAGATGCCCATCCCGGTCTTTATGCTTTTGAAATAAGTCTGGATGATGAATCTTCCTATGATTATATGTCTGATGCCATCAACTGGTATATAGATCATATAGGTAAACCCGATATGGAAATTTTAAGAACAGATCCGCGTGCCGACAGGCGGGAAAGCAGTATATCTGAATAAAGCAATCAAGCCAGGCATCAATTGATGAAACTACCTGATATATTTTCTTAATTCTTCTTCAATCCGGTTACAACTAAGCAAAAACGGCTTATCTGAAATGTTTATATTAAAGGACTGGTTGTCTACTAAGTAACTGCCCTCTACTTTACCCAAGGATGAAGGGATAACAAATTTACCCGCAGCATCATCACCTGAGAATGATCCGCCTTCCCCGGATATAGCTTGCTGTGCCATTTTAGTGATTTGATCTGCACTGCCGTTGAAATTTATCGAAATATTACATTTTGCCATATATGTTGGTTTTTTTGCGGGAAATCCCTGCTCCGGCTGGTGTATATTTATTGTTTTTCCCCTGCCTTTTTCTTTGGAGCTGGCGCATTCTTTCCTCTGCAGCTTTCACTTCATCCTTTTCAGTCATTGAGCTATCAGAGAAAGCATCAATTTGGTTTTCAACTTTCACATCTTCTTTACTCACATTCCCAACTTTTGCAAGGGCTTTATCAGTATCCGATTCTTTATTTTTTATTGTTTTCATGGTGTTCTCTTATTCATTTTAATGAACAAGGCTGAGATAGTATTGTTCTAATAAATCTCAGAAGAGAATTATTTCCTAAAAATGTTTATCAATACGTTTTGTAATCTGTCTTTATAATTTTAATATTTTTTGTACATTTGCAATCCAATTCTGAAAGGGGGTATCTTTAAATTATGATCATTATTAACGTAAAAGACGGCGAATCATTAGATAAAGCATTAAAACGCTTTAAAAAGAAATTCGAAAAAACCGGTGTATTAAGAGAACTTCGCAGCCGCCAGGCCTACGAGAAAAAATCTATCACCCGTCGTACACAGGTAAAGAAAGCTATTTACAAGCAAGGATTAAACATCGAATCTGTTTAATTTTTTCTTTAAGCATATAAAATCTTAAAACTATTTGTATATTCATTTCGTGGATGAGCAAATAGTTTTTTGATGTTTATAGAGCGCTTTACACGGTATCTTCAGTTTGAAAAAAGGTTCTCCAGGCACACCCTTACAGCCTATCAGCAAGACCTTAGTCAATTTTCCGGATTTCTAATATCACTCCAGCTTAGTATCCCTGCTGTCACTCATCAGCATGTTCGCAGCTGGATAGTTGAGCTGATGGATCAGGGTTATGAAGCAAAGACCATCAATCGTAAAATTTCGAGCCTTCGCTCATTTTATAAGTTCCTTCAGCGCGAAGAGTTAATGGATAACAATCCAATGGCTCATGTACGTGCTCCAAAGATCCCTAAGCGTTTACCTGTTGTAATTACTGAGCAGAAGATGGATATGCTTCTTGATAGTGATCATATATTCGCGGATGATTTTGAAGGATTGCGTAACCGGCTGGTAATTGAGCTGTTGTATGGTACAGGTATGCGACTATCGGAACTTGTAAATCTTAAGGATTCTGATATCAATACGTATGACCAGTCTGTTAAGGTACTTGGGAAACGAAATAAGGAACGTATTATCCCGGTTAATCATTCATTAATCCAATTGATCGAAGTATACAAGCATCAAAAATTAACTCAAAATTGTGACAACAAAGCATCTGCTTTAATCGTTACCAATACAGGAAAGGATGCTTATCCTAAATTTATTTATCGAATAGTGAAATTAAGTTTAGCCCACATTTCCACCCATGATAAAAAAAGTCCGCATATTTTGAGGCATACTTTTGCAACATCTTTATTAAACCGGGGTGCCGACCTGAATGCAATAAAAGAACTTTTAGGACATTCAAGCCTTGCTGCTACGCAAGTTTATACCCACAATTCTGTTGAGAAATTAAAATCCATTTACAAGCAGGCTCATCCAAAAGCTTAAGCTAATACATAAGATATGATCTAAAACTTTACCCTTACCAATGCAAAAAGGCTTCGAACGAAACGGAGCATAATTTTAATTTTATAAAAGGAGGCAATATGAAAATCCGAGTGCAATCAATCCATTTTACTGCAGACATTAAACTGTTAGATTTTATTCAGAAGAAGGCGGATAAGCTGGATCAGTTTTTTGACCAGATTATCAGCGGCGAAGTTTTCCTTAAACTGGAAAATACCGAAGATGAATCAAATAAAATAACAGAAATTAAATTATTGATACCAGGCAATGACCTGTTTGCAAAGGAACAATGTAAAACTTTTGAAGAAGCAACTGATAAAGCCATTGAATCTTTAAAGCGACAGATTGATAAACGTAAAGAAAAGGCGCGTTCACATATGAGTAATCATAAAGAAGCAAGCCTGGCCGACGAAACTTTATAAGCTGCAGGCTGTAAATGCCTAATAATTAGGGCTTTTTTCGGCAGTCTGAATGACTGCCGATTTTTTTTTGTAAAAAATTTTGTCCAACTCCAAATTTTCGTAGATTTGCAGTCCCTTTCAGAGGGGGTTATCATTCGATGATAATTTAAACTGAAAAGGTCGGTTCTTTAAGAGATTAAAACATTAAAGATTAATATTTCGCCTCCTTAGCTCAGCTGGTAGAGCAACTGACTTGTAATCAGTAGGTCATTGGTTCGATCCCGATAGGAGGCTCGAAATGTTGGGGGGGTTCCAGAGCGGTCAAATGGGACGGACTGTAAATCCGTTACTTCGGTTTCGAAGGTTCGAATCCTTCCCCCCCCACTACCAAATTTGCAAATTTGCAAATTTGAGAATTAGCAAATTGAATCAGTGGTTCATTAGAACAGCTGAAATTTTTGATAATGAATGTTGCCCAATTTGCTAATTTGCTCATTTGCTAATTATCGAATTGATTTGCGGAAGTAGCTCAGTTGGTAGAGCGATAGCCTTCCAAGCTATAGGTCGCGAGTTCGAACCTCGTCTTCCGCTCAAAGGTTTATTAATTTGGTAGTTGTGTTCATTTTTTACCTGTGGACCAATGGTATGAACCCGAGAGCGAATTATTAAAAAGCCGACGTAGCTCAGCGGTAGAGCACTTCCTTGGTAAGGAAGAGGTCATGGGTTCAAGTCCCATCGTTGGCTCAAGATTGTATTTAGAATTGAACAATATTAAAATTAACCTAATAATTAGTATAAAACAAAATGGCAAAAGAAAAATTTGACCGCAGTAAGCCGCATTTAAATATCGGTACTATAGGTCACGTTGACCACGGTAAAACTACACTTACAGCAGCTATCACTAAAGTATTAGCTGATAAAGGCTTTTCTGAAGCACGTTCATTTGACTCAATTGACTCTGCTCCTGAAGAAAAAGAAAGAGGTATCACCATTAATACTGCACACGTGGAGTATTCAACTGCTACACGTCACTATGCTCACGTTGACTGTCC
>CAYHRC010000065.1:0-10835 GCA_964358565.1 uncultured Sphingobacterium sp.
CTGGATGCAGCAACGGGTAAATACAGGTGGCACTTTCAAACCGTACACCATGATCTATGGGATTATGATCTGCCTGCACCACCCAACCTGATCACCGTGGTTCATAATGGTAAAAAGATCGATGCTGTAGCCCAGACTTCAAAGCTTGGATATATCTACACGTTTAACCGGGATACAGGCGAGCCTCTGTTCCCGATTGAAGAACGCCCGGTGCCAGCCTCTGATATACCCGGTGAGCAGGCCTGGCCAACACAACCCTTTCCATTAAAACCGGCGCCGTATGCCCGCCAATCGATCACGAAAGACGATATCAGTAATTATTCAAAGGCATCTCATGATAGCCTGATGAAACGCTTCAATGCCTTCAGGTACGAAGGTCCCTTCACTCCCCCATCCTTACAGGGTACTTTTATGATGCCGGGTAGCCGCGGAGGTTCAAGCTGGGGAGGCGGTGCAGTTGATCCTGCAAAAGGCATTATTTACGTAAAGTCAAACGACTCGCCTGAAATCGCTACCATGAAGAAGGTAGTTCAGAATGAAGCTTCTAATCTATCTGCATTTAACCAGGGGAAAGCGCTTTACAACACCTACTGCATAAGCTGTCATATGGCGGATAAAAATGGAGACGAGCAGGGTAACCCATCTCTGGTGGCTATCGAAACGAGAACGAAAAAGGAAGACGCACTGAACAAGATCAAAAGAGGCAGCGGAAAAATGCCTGCATTCGCCTCTGTAATAGCAGGCAAAGAAGAGGCGATAATCTCCTTCCTGTATGATAAAGATTCAGAAGCCGGTGCAGCCAGGGAACAGAGTTTCTTAAAAGAGATCCAGGCAAACGAAGCGGCTAATAAAGCTGCTACCGGCAAAGCTGAGGAAGTGAAATATCTCAATCTCACCGCTTATGGTCAGTTTACAGATTCGGAACGGCGTCAGGGCATTAAACCCCCATGGGGAATGCTTCATGCCATTAACTTAAACACCGGAGAATTTGAATGGTCTGTAACACTTGGAAATCAGCCGGAAGAACAAGCTGCGGGAGCCCCGGAAACTGGAGCCAGCGGTTCAGCCGGGCCTTTGGTAACTGATGGCGGACTCGTATTCATAGGAAGCACCCGGGATAAAAAACTGAGGGCCTTTGATCAGAAGACAGGGAAAAAGTTATGGGAAACCACACTTCCCGGAATAGCAAATGCAAATCCAAGCACTTACTGGAGCAATGGGAAACAATATGTGGCAATTTCCGTTGGTGGCGATCCTGCCAATCCAGCGGGTTACATGATCGCTTTCGCCTTGCCTGCTGCCAGGTAGCCGCTATTTATTACTAAAGGCGGATACTAACGGTAGTGGCCATGAACTTGTTGAGTTAAAGTTTGATTACGCAATTATAAATTTATTAATAGTTTCTTTTAAGCTATTTTTTTTTACATCTTAGATAATGCTAACAACAACCTTAAATAAATTTCACTTTTAGATCCATATGGCAAAATCAGAACAAGCTATGTTCAGCACCCCCAGCGGGCGCCTTTACTCATTAGATGCTCTCAGGGGTTTCGATATGTTCTGGATAATAGGAGGAGAAGAGATCTTCCATAGTCTGGCAAAAATTACTGGCTATCCTTTTTTGGAAGGCATGTCAGAGCAGCTTACCCACCCAGACTGGAATGGATTTCATTTTTATGACCTCATCTTTCCTCTTTTTCTTTTTTTGGCAGGAGTTGCAACACCCTATTCTGTAGGACGTGATCTGGAACATGGTAAAAGTCGCAAGCAATTACTGCTCCGGGTTATAAGAAGAGGGCTGCTTCTCGTCCTGCTTGGTGTTATCTATAATAATGGCTTAAGTATACTCGAGAATGTTGACGCTTACCGCTTTTGCAGTGTACTTGCACGCATCGGCCTTGCTTACATGTTTGCAAATATTATTTACCTGTACAGCAGGCAAACGGTACAGATCATCTGGTTTGTGGCCTTGCTTGTTGGTTATTGGCTGCTTTTGAAATTTACTTCCGCACCTGGCTTTGCCCCGGGTGATTTAAGTATGGAAGGTAACTTCGCCTCATATATCGATCGTTCTATCCTGCCGGGCAGACTTTACCTGAAGATCCATGATCCCGAAGGACTGGTTTCTCTGATCCCATCGATCAGTACTGCACTATTAGGTATCCTGACAGGCAGCTTTCTGAAAAAAAGCACCAATCCAGGCTATAAAAAGGTTCTTTACATGGCCTTTGCCGGCATAATATTTATCCTTATCAGTCAAATATGGAATCTGGATTTCCCGATAAATAAAAATCTGTGGACCAGTTCTTTTGTCATGATGGTAGGCGGATGCAGCCTGATCCTGCTGTCTTTATTCTATTATATTATCGATGTACTGGGCTATAAAAAATGGGCCTTCTTCTTTAAAGTGATCGGTATGAATTCCATCCTGATCTATATTTCCGGACGCTTTATTAATTGGGAATATACAACTAACGGTTTCTTCAAATGGCTTTTCCAGCTTACAGGGGAACCGTATGATACTGTAGTAAAGGCTCTGTTTTTTGTACTTGTAGAATGGGCTTTCTTATATTTCCTTTATAAAAAGAAAGTGTTTTTAAAGGTGTAAAGCTTAGAAGCTTGCACATAGGTTTCCTCCAGGCTTGATCATATGCCCCGACTGAAGGCAGTTGGGGCATATTTGCCGTCCATCAATTAATGTTCCTATACAAAATTAATTTTAATCTTCATGTTAACTTCATTTTCTCAAAGTAGGTTTGACTCAATTAAACCAAAAAACTGTCAAAATGAAGAAGATTTTCCTAATTCCTGCACTTATTTTAGCTGTGTTCATATCCTCATGTAAGGATAATAACAGTAATTCAGTTACCCGTTTCAATGTGAAAATGACTGATGGTCCCGGAGCTTATGATGCCGTAATGCTAAGCATTAAAGAAATTAAAGTATTAACATCCGAAGGAGAATCAACACTTCCGGTAAGCTCAGAACCATTTAATATCCTGAAATTCCGGATGGGAAAAGATACTCTGCTTGCCTCCCAGGATATTCCAGCTGGCCAGCTTAATGAAATCCGCATTGTATTGAATGATACCGGTAATGAGGTAATAATAGATGGGGTACCATATAAGTTAACAACTCCAAGCGCACAAACATCCGGACTTAAGCTCAAGATCAATGATGATCTTACCAGTGGCGTTTCATACACCCTGAAACTGGATTTTGATGTAGCGAAATCAATTGTAAAAACAGGTAATGGAAAATATATCCTAAAACCTGTGATCAGAGCAATACCAAATTCGGTTTCAGGAGCTCTAACCGGAATTGTTTTACCTGTCAGTTCAAACTCTAAAATTTATGCCATAACTGGTACTGATACAATAGGAGCAGTAACCGACACTACCGGAAAGTTCTTTTTCCCTGGTATGCAAGCCGGAACTTATAAGGTTAATATTACTCCTGAAAGTCCGTATTTACCTAAAAGCATAGAGAATGTTCAGGTTGTAACGGGTTCCGTAAAAGATTTAGGAACAATCACTGTTACCCAATAATTATATTAAATTTTGAAGAGAGGGGTGCCCAATGCGGGCACCCCTTTTTTGTTCAAAGACTTTCTATTTTAAAAAGCATCTAACCTGCATCAGTGATAATCATGCTTGATTAATGCATGCCTTTACTGACTAATAAATATCAATAATTTGCAAAACGATTTGCTATTTTCGGGTACCTGCAATTAGAGCTACATTAGTATTGAATTAAATTATTAAATGGCATCCCTCAATAATAAAGGCATAGAAAAACGAAACAATGGTATGCCATTGGATCTGGACCTGATTAAAGGAATCCGGATAAACCGCAGTGCTGTGGAACGCAGGGCGGCCACGCTGGGAACGCGGCGAAGTGTAAAAAAAGAGTGGCAGGCAGCATGGTTGCTTAAAGTAATTTCATGCATGGATCTTACAAGCCTGGGAGGCGATGATACACCAGGGAATGTTCTTCGTTTATGCGCAAAGGCCAGACAACCTGTTCGTCAGGATATATTAAGTGCCCTGGAAATGACCGATGTCAATTTGAAGGTTGCGGCAGTATGTGTTTATCATAATTTAATTGAAACTGCCCTGGAAGCATTGAAGGGTTCATCAATACCAATAGCCGCAGTTTCAACCGGCTTTCCTGCCGGCCAGATTACCATGGAGCAGAAATTAATGGAAATTGAAAGATCAGTGCAGGCAGGCGCTGAGGAAATTGATATCGTGATCAGCCGTGCACATGTTTTGCGCGGAGACTGGAAAGCACTCTATGAGGAGGTGCAATTATTCAGAAAGACTTGCGGTGATGCACATATGAAGTCGATTCTTGAAACCGGGGACCTTACAACATTGAACAATGTTGCCAAAGCCAGTTATGTTTGTATGATGGCAGGCTCAGATTTTATTAAGACAAGCACCGGGAAGGTTGCTGTAAATGCTACTTTGCCGGTAAGTTTAGTCATGGTTCGCGCTATCAGGGACTATTATGAAACCACAGGAATAAAAGTTGGCTTTAAGCCTGCCGGTGGAATACAGAAGGCAAAGCAGGCGCTCGATTGGTTAATTCTTATAAAGGAAGAACTGGGAGATGATTGGTTGTCGCCCACCTTATTCCGCTTCGGGGCAAGCAGCTTGCTGGGTGATATTGAAAGGCAACTTGAACATTTTGTAACCGGAAGGTATTCTGCCTCCTACCGCCATCCAATGGCATAAATATTAAAACGAAATTGAAACCTCCATGTGCGGCAATACAGCACTGCAGCATGACACTTTAAGGCACATGGAAGTTTCATTACCGATAAAAAGCAATTTAATATAATGAAAGTCAAGAGCATTTATAATACCATGGAATACGGACCTGCACCTGAAAGTTCTTCAGCTGCAAAAGAATGGTTAGAAAAACATAATAGTAAGTTTAATTTATTTATTGATGGCAAATGGCAAGCCCCTGCCTCATCAAAATATTTCCAAAGCATAAATCCTGCGAACAAACAATTCCTTGCAGACATTTCTCAAGCGAATATCAAAGATGTTGACAAGGCTGTACAGGCAGCAAGAAAAGCATTGCCGAAATGGACAGAGCTTGGTGCGCACGTACGGGCACGATACTTATATGCACTGGCACGGCAGATTCAAAAGCATTCGCGCTTATTTGCTGTTTTAGAATCGCTTGACAATGGCAAGCCAATTCGTGAAACACGGGATATTGATATACCCTTAGCAGCAAGACATTTTTATCATCATGCAGGATGGGCTCAATTACGGGACACCGAATTGAAAGACTATAAAGAAGTAGGTGTCATCGCACAAATAATTCCATGGAACTTTCCATTGCTGATACTGTCCTGGAAAATTGCACCTGCACTGGCCATGGGTAATACAGTCGTGCTGAAGCCTGCAGAATTTACCTCTGTTACTGCTTTATTGTTTGCAGAGATCTGTGAACAGGTTGGATTGCCTGAGGGCGTGGTGAATATCATCACGGGAGATGGTGAAACCGGGGCTGCACTGGTCGATCATGCAGGAGTAGATAAAATCGCCTTCACGGGTTCTACCGAAGTGGGCCGCATCATACGAAAAGCAACGGCCGGCACCGGGAAAAAAATATCGCTTGAACTGGGAGGTAAATCTCCATTTATCGTCTTTGACGATGCAGATATTGACAGCGTAGTAGAAGGCGTGGTCGATGCTATCTGGTTCAATCAGGGCCAGGTTTGTTGTGCAGGTTCAAGACTTTTAGTGCAGGAATCTATCGCTGACCGTCTTTATACGAAGATAAAAGCCAGGATGGAGAAACTTAGGGTTGGCGATTCGCTGGATAAAAGTATTGATATCGGAGCAATCATAACGCCCGTTCAATTGGAAGCAATCGATAAATTAGTAAGGAAGGGAATTGAAGAAGGCAGTAATATCTGGCAGCCGGCCTGGTCCTGCCCAACAGATGGATACTTTTATCCTCCTACCTTATTTACAGATGTTGCTCCCGCATCTACAATTGCACAAGTTGAAATCTTCGGACCTGTATTGGTAGCAATGACCTTTCGAACGCATCCTGAGGCCATTAAGCTTGCTAATAACACTCCTTATGGGCTGGCAGCCAGCATCTGGACAGAAAATATCAATCTGGCATTAGAGGTGGCCCCTAAAATAAAAGCTGGTACTGTTTGGATCAATTGCACCAATGTATTTGATGCAGCCTCCGGATTTGGCGGATATCGTGAATCCGGATTTGGAAGAGAAGGTGGAAAGGAAGGATTGTATGAATATCTGAAGTTAAGGTCCGAAGATCTGCATACGGTATCAAAAAACGTAATTCAAAAAGTTACTCCAAACAAATTGTCTGAATCCTCTCCCCTGCCGGATATCGACCGTACCACAAAATTGTATATCGGCGGAAAGCAGGCCAGGCCGGACAGCGGTTATAGTATTTCAGTAAAAAATGCTTCAGGGCAACACATTACCGATGTAAGCGAAGGAAGCCGCAAGGACATACGCAATGCAGTAGAAGCTGCACATGCTGCTGAATCCTGGACTTCGATGACAGGGCATGCCAGGGCGCAGATATTATTTTATCTCGCTGAGAACCTGGAGATCCGGAAGGATGAATTTGCCGGAAGATTAATACAGATGCTCGGCGTTTCAAAACAGGAAGCTGAGAGAGAAGTCTATTTATCGATTGAACGCATTTACATTTACGCTGCCTATGCCGATAAGTATGATGGTCATGTACACCATACCATTTCCCGTAATGTAACCCTGGCCATGCCTGAGGCCCTTGGTGTAATGGGCATTGTTTGTCCGGACCAGGCACCCCTTCTGGGATTCATTTCATCCGTTATTCCTGCTATTGCTATGGGTAACCGGGTGATCGCAATTCCCTCAGAAACCAGTCCCCTCAGTGCTACAGATTTGTACCAGATAATTGAAACATCTGATGTACCCGGGGGTGTTATCAACATTGTCACCGGTAAACAGGATGAACTTGCCGGAGTTTTAGCCAACCATGATGATGTGGACGGACTATGGTATTTCGGGACAAAAGATGGCAGTAAAATGGTTGAACATGCCGCCGCAGCAAACATGAAACGAACCTGGGTAAATTTCGGCAAACAGCGCAATTGGTTTGACTCTCAGCAAGTTGAAGCAGAGCAGTTCTTACGTAATGCAACACAGATAAAAAATATCTGGATCCCGTACGGGGAATAATTTAAGCGATTCTTTCCAGAACTGTTTGAATGAGGCCGTCAACGTCTTTGTGATAATCTTTGCTGAACTCTTTACGGATGCGATTCGCTATAACCACACAACAGGTGCAGCAATCATGACCCAGCATATTCCCTAAACCATACAATGCTGATGTTTCCATTTCAAAATTAGTAATGCGGTAATTTTTATGTGCAAAGGTCCTGAGCCGGTCCTCTATACCCGGATCTTTGGGCTGTAATCTTAATCTTCTCCCCTGGGGTCCATAAAATCCGGAAGCTGTTGCCGTAATTCCGGATATCATTCCTTTGCCCAGATTATTGATAAGCCTCTCAGATCCTCTGCACATATAGGGCGAAGAAAGTTCTTTATTCAAATTGAGGTGTTCCCCAATTTTTTCGGCCAGTTCAGTTTCAAGTTCATCAAATTTGTATTCATAGTAGTGAACCAGCCCGTCAAACCCAAGTCCGAATTCAGAAATCACATATGAACCAACAGGGATATCTGCCTGTAAAGCACCTGAAGTTCCGATACGTATAATGTTTAATTTTCTTTTTTCTGACCTTATCTGCCGGCTCTGCGGATCGATATTGATCGCAGCATCCAGTTCATTGACTGTGATATCAATATTATCTGTCCCAATTCCGGTTGATAAAACAGTTATACGGTCCTTTCCTATCCGTCCGGTATGAGTAAGGAACTCCCGGTTCTGGATCTTCAGTTCAAGTTTGTCGAAATGCTTACTTATCTGCTCAACACGGCTCTGGTCGCCCACAACAATCACATGATCAGCAATATGTTCTTCCCGAAGGTGCAGATGATAGGCACTTCCATCGCTATTCAGGATCAAATCCGTTTCAGAAAGTTTTGCGCCGGGCATATGCGTTTGTTATTTGATCTAATGTAGTTTAACTTGCAGATAAAATCAAATCATATGAGCCTGCATATTGGCGCTAAACCTAATGAAATTGCAGAAACGGTATTAATTTCTGGAGATCCGCTTCGTGCAAAATATGTTGCCGAAAAAATGCTTTCGGATGTATTCTGCTATAATGAAGTGCGTGGTATGCTCGGGTTTACAGGAATGTACAATGGAAAGCGTGTTTCGGTGCAGGGCACGGGGATGGGTATTCCCTCGACGGCAATTTATGTTCATGAATTGATCCATGATTATAACGTAAAAAAAATCATCCGGATCGGAACCTGCGGAGCGCTGCAGGCTTCACTTAAAGTGGGCCAGCTAATCCTGGCAGATGCAGCCTATACCAATTCATATACCCATTTAATGCATTTTGACGTGATGGATTTTGCTCCAGGGGCAGACGAAAACTTATTGAAGCAAGCAAGAGAGACCGCAGCCAAACATGGCATTTCTGCTATTGAGGGCACTATTTTCAGTACCGACGCCTTTTACAGTGATGATGCAAATCGCTGGGAAAGCTGGATAAAAAGAGGTATTCTCGCAATTGAAATGGAGTCCAGCATTTTATACACATTAGCATCAAAGAATAAGGTACAGGCGCTTTCTATCCTTACCGTGAGCGATAACCTCATTACAAACGAATTGTCTACAGCAAAAGAGCGTGAACAGGCAAGTATGGAAATGATGAAGCTGGCGCTGGAAATAGCTTGAGGAAATTTGTTTTATAAGCCTAAAATAAGCCTTATTGATTTTTAATTTAAAGGAGCAATAAGAGCAAATCCAAATGCGCCATGTTGAACAGTTGGCATGAACATCATGTCAGGATCTTTATTCTTTATTATCTTGCTTTTCACCCAGGGATAAACAAAGTAGGAAAACTTTGCAGAAAGAATCCCGATACCCGCACCCGCAATGACATCACTGAACCAATGTGCATTGTTCATCATTCTCAATGCCCCCGTAGCCGTCGCCATTGAGTATCCTATATAGCCATACAAGGGGGAAACATCCTTAAATTCCTGCCGCATAAACTCCGCAGCTACAAAAGCATTAGCTGTATGTCCCGATGGAAATGATCTCCGGTCTGAACCTGACGGTCTCAGTTTGCGGGTCTTATCTTTAAGAAAATCTACTGAAAAGCCGGAAACAGAATTCGCTATCAGGTAAATTGCTGTACGGTCAATAAAATTGTTTTTTCCCTTAACGGATACCAAATTTAATGCATAGACCGCCATAACCGGAGCATACTGAAGCTTATCGTCAATATGAGTTGAAAAACCTCTGAATTTTTCCTGAAGCTCATGCTCAATTCCCTTATCGATCTGCCTGCTAATTCCCTTATCCATGGATGTAAATCCATATCCTATTAAAAATACTGGAACAGCATATTGATATGTCTTTTTATACTTGTTAGCCGTATAAATATTCAGCGCAAGGGTTGAATCTGAAAATAACTTCAGGGAATCTTTTTCCGTAGAAAAACATTGGAGATTTGCAATGCTTAACAATATGATTAAATGCTTGAAAACAGCCAATGTTCATTTTCCCTTTCCTGATATAAAATTAATAAAAATTGAGATAAATCAGGCCGTGCTTATCAATTAGATAGCCGCCAAAATCATAAAATTTTCTTCAATCATTTATCCTAAACCTTTACGGATTTGGTTTGGAATATCAATCAGAAGTGAACTTTTTAATGAACTAAAACTGTTTGAAATTTACTATATGCCAGTTTTTAAGCTTGTTGAACCATTGCTCTGCCATGAGTAGTAATACCCGATTATAGCTGTTCATGATGTGTTAAATACCCAATTTACTATAATTATCCAATTGGAGGCACATGCTTTGTTCATAGATCAGTATAGGAATGAAAGAAAATACCAGATCAATTAAATTAACCCGTAAAAATTAAAAGGTATGACTACAATCGAATTTAACACCATGATTAGCCGCCAGGCAAGTTCTTTAAAAATGTATGCTCTCCACTTCACTCATGATGCTGATGATGCCAATGATCTTGTACAGGATACAATGGTAAAAGCTATTACCTATTATAATAAGTTTAAAGAGGGCACTAACCTGAAAGGCTGGTTGTATACCATTATGAAAAACACATTTATTAATAATTACAGGCGATTTGTAAGGATGAGTTCTTTTGTAACTAAATCAGATGATATTTCATCTGCGAACCTGATGTTTAGCGCAACGAAAAATCAGGGTGAACCAAAATTTGTAATGGATGACATAAAAGATGCTATGAGGAAACTTCCCGACGAATATCACATTCCATTTACCATGCATTTTGATGGACATAAATACCATGAGATCGCCGATCATTTAACCATTCCCATCGGCACAGTTAAAACCCGTATCCATATTGCCAGGAAGCTTTTAAAAAAATCTTTGAAATCTTATGATACGATAGCAGAAAGGTATATGAAATCAATTAAAAATTGAAGATGAGACACGAATTAACAGGTCTTATAGCAGAAGAAATGGCGAGGCCAATTTTTTAATGCTTATCCTCATTACTGATACACAAATTAATATTTGAAAAATGAGACATGAATTAGCCAGTATTATAGCGGAGGAAGTGGCCAAACCCATTCATTAATGCTTGTTTTCGATACTTTAGACCCGTCTACCGGTTTAGTAATGAAGATATTGAAGTTTAAGGAGAATTA
>CAYHRC010000066.1:0-10726 GCA_964358565.1 uncultured Sphingobacterium sp.
GTGAAATAAAATCATTCTCATCGAACAAGCTTCCCAAATTCATCGCTTTAGAATTGCTGAAAGATAGAAATACGTCCTGTTGTGTACCAAATGCATAGTAAGAGTTCAGGCTCGACTTCAAAAACCAGTCATATGCCAGTGAGGCACTCAAGGTATTCTCATTTGCCGCTTGAATCAGTGGAGAATTTTCCGGGAAAAAGGATCGGGTATAGCCAAAAGATCCGCTCAGGTCTTTTGCAAGATCCGTTTCAAATCCCGCTGAGAGATCCAGCTCGGAAATGGCAGAACCTCCTGAATTTAATAATCTGTAAGCGCCGGCAGATAAATAGAAGCCGCTCTTTAGTTGTAAGGATGCATTGCTCAAAAGGTAAGGCAATCTCTCGCTTGCAGTCTGCCCGTAATAATTAGCATTATTTCCATAAATGGCAGCAAGCGTCAGAGTGTTCGTTTTTACGGTAGTGCTGTCACTTGATGCGAAGATACTACCTGTAATAAGAAAACTGAAGATCAATGTTATAAACCCTTTTTTTTTCATATAAATTTTAAAGACTAGATTAAAAAATGATTAATCCGGAAACCCTTTTTAGGCATCTTAACCGGAAATCTCCTTATTGGAATACGATCCCTGACAGCTTGTGGTTTAAGTTTTGGCATTGAGCGGGGGACCTCTTTAATAGAGGGCCTTTGGTTACCTTTCAAGCCTGTCCTTATATCCTGCGGGTTTTTATCTTTTGATTTTTTATCCTGACCTCTTTCTCCCCTTCTCATTGGGATGGAATCCGGGAATGCCGGTAAATCGCTTTTGGCCATTACCGGATTCATCGTTTCATCTCTAATTCCCTTATCACCTGCAATAAGCATTGAAGGAAAAGCAAATGCTATAATCAGGAGGAGAATTGTCTTGTAAAAAATTAAAAGTTTCATTTTTGTAAAAATAATGAAAGTTTGCCTCATAAGAGGCAAACGTTCACATAGATTAAATTATTGATGTTATATATGATAGAAGCCTTATATTTTGGCTCCGACGTGAAGCCGGTTACCAACTTTAATATTCGGGCGGCTGAGTTGTACATCAGTACCTGCTCTGGTTTTTACACCAGCTTTAGAACCATTTGATTTAATATCAGTTTCAGATTTAATCGATTTGTCGGATTTCATTCCTTTTTCAGCTTTTGCTTCTTTTTCGGCATAATCTTCGGCATCTATTTTAACCCTTGCTTCGGCTTTAAGAGCTTTTTCGACTCTTGCCTCATCTCTGCGGGCAGTTGCAGTCCCGTTATTATATTCTTCCGAAGCCTTGTCCCTGCGTGCTTCAGTACGTTCTTTACGCTCATTGGGTGAATTTAAACGTTCTGCTCTTGTTTCAGCTGAACCCTGCGCCTTAGATGAGGCAACGGTGCTGACAGCATCTCCATGAGTCTGAGCTTCTGTTTCTGATCTGGCAACAGTTTTAACTTGTGTGCCATGTTCACTTTTTGTATTTTCCTGTGTTTGGGAAAAAGCAGCGAACGATAAGAATAATGCTCCTGCTAATAAAATTTGCTTTTTCATGTGTCTAGTTTTAGGTTCCGTGTTAGATTATGATGTAAAGGTCTTACGCGAAAATGAAGACAACATGAATTTTAAAAATTTTTTAAAAAAAATTTTTAATTGTCAGATGGCCTGCACGGATAAACAGGATAAATCCATAATCTCCGATAATACCCTATAGCATTATCCAGGCAGGGTATTTTACAAATCCAATAAGTTGTACCGGTTAGGGTTGTTATACCTGCCTGATAATCAAAAATTCCAAAGGGATCAAATCTGATCTGTTAGATGATCAATCTTTTATTTCGAGTGTTTCAACCATAAAAGCCTCTTTGACAGGCCTGATGGGGATTTCATAAACCTCACTTAAGACCTTTACGAAGCATCCTCCGTAATAAAAGATCAGTGCTGAGTAAAAAACGAATAACATGATCAAAACTGTAGAACCTGATGTGCCATAGATGGTACTTATATTACTGTTTGTCAGAAGAAAACCTAATATCCACTTACCTAAAGTGAAAAGTAAAGCAGTAAAAAGGCTGTTGCACCTGCCATGCGCAGAGGGTCATTCATGCGCAATACTGTTAACGAGCATCTCATTAAAAAGCCTAATGCCAATACCTGCGCAGCAAGGCTCAGATCTTTATCTTTCTTTTTTGTCAAGCAACGAAGTTAATAAATCTATGAGCAAGGATAATAAATCCATTTAAATTGTTTCAAATGCAAGTTTTAGGTCAAATGAGCATACTCAATTATCCGCTTTTACCATCTTCAGCAACAACTCAGGTTCATTGGTGGTAATAAAATCAATACGCTTATCTAAAAACCATTTCAGCATATCCGGATCATTTACTGTCCATGCATTGATTGCTAAACCCTTGCTTTTTGCATCATCAATCCAGATTTCATTTTTCTTAAAAACATTGAAGTGATAATCGAGCCCCCAAAAATGATCCGCTGACAATACTGCGGGTGTTTTATCGCCGTTCAAATAAGCAACTCTTGCATAAGGATCCAGCCGTATAACTTCAAGACAAATGTTATAATCGAAACTTATATAATCTATCCATGCCTGCGCTTTCATTTCTTTTATCAGTTTAACAACGCCTTGTGTAAGTTCTAAAGCGCGTTGCTTTCCTGTTGTAGGTTTAATCTCGAGAATTAGTTTTGTGTTATTTTGCTTCAGGCCCTCTGTTAAGTATGCTTCGAGAGTGGGCATGTTCTCCCCATTAGATAGTTTCAAACTCCGGAGTTGAGCAGACGAAGAAGCATCAATTTTCATCCCCTGAATACCTGGATCGTGATGAATAAGCAATGCAGAATCAGCGGACATATGAACATCAAATTCAGAACCCTGACAACCCAGTCTAATGGCATGCTGTAGGGAAGAAATAGAATTCTCTGTTGCTCCTGTATTTTTCCATGCGCCTCTGTGAGCAATAACCCGGTTTCTGATGAACTGATCGTTTACAATCCGGAAACTTTGGCTAATAATACCGGAAGGAATCCGTGCCTGGATCTCAACATCATACCATTTAATCTCCGGCCGGATATATTTAGCTTTGATCGAGAGCTTATTGTTTTTAATCGTAAACAATCCGGCCTGTTCACCCTTAAGCTTAAAACGTGCCTGCTGATTTGGATTGATATTCAAGCTTCCTATTTCACTTTTTCCGGCTGAAAAAGTGTGGTTACTTAACAGAATCGATGGCTTCTGAGCGAAAGTGATAATCGAAAATAGGTTCAACACCATAAAAATGAAGAGGAAAATTCTGGTTTTAACCATATTTTCGTTAATTGTGGTTGTTAGAATATCGTTAAGTATCCAGGCTAAAGCACGTAATTGTACCAAATTTAAACTTTTGCCGTTAATCTCAATTAACTATTAAAAAAGGGGAAATCTATCTTTATCGTTTCAGATGATGAAGATTTTAATTATTATAGCCCTTTTGCACGAATTAAGCATTATAATTCTTATGAAAAAATTAATTGTCATATTGTTTATGGCCGTATTTGCCGCAAGTTGCGGTATTGATAAACAGGCCAGACAGGTCGAGGCACTGGAAAAATGTACCTATGAAATAAACTCTGTTGATAGTATCTTCATTGCCGGCAGGGATATCACACAGATGATCGAAGAAAAGACCCTCGAATTGAGAAACGTCCCTGAACTTGCTCTGGCGTTGATGAGAAAAAATATTCCTTTAAAAGCTAAGGTCAATCTGACTATCAATAACCCAACCGCAAACCCGGCTGCAATCAACCAGTTTGAATATATTGTTCTGATAAAAGATCAGGAACTCGCGAATGGTTTTGTAAATGAAAAGGTTAACGTGGAACCCGGTGGAACAACTACTGTACCGGTAAGGGTTAATTCCAATATTTATTCTTTCCTTTCAAACGGAAAAACCATGGATGAAATCCTTGATTTTTTACGGGGCGCTGAGAACGGAGCTCAGGAAAAGAAAGGTGTTATCACAATCAGGATCAAACCTACTATTGAGGTCGGAAATAAGCTGGTGAAATACCCGGGTTATTTTACAGTAAATAAGGAAGTTAGCAGTAAAATTTTTTTTTAACTGAAATCATAGTAAAGATAAGCCGCCCTGCGAGGAGGGTGGTTTTTTTCAGAAATTCATTTCATCTGCACTTGGACCATAACTTCCGGGGATAGGTATGTTTAAAAGCCGAAGATAAACACCCAGCTGCGCCCGGTGATGAATGATCTGGCTGAAGGCCATTCGAATTACTTCTCCTTTTGATGATACAGAATGTATCTTATCCCCCGTGCGCAAAATCCAGTTCGGTATCAGATCTACATCCTTTGCTTTCTCAAGCTGAGCTTTTGCATCCGCCACTGATTTTTCATGTAGGTCAAGCAGGTCGGATGTATTCTTTATGTCTGCAGAAGAATAAGGATTGGCGGCAAAATCAAGTTCGTCAGTGCACAGCGCCATAACCACCCATGAGGGAAGCTCTGCTATATGAGTAGCCAAACTTTTAATATCCATGCTTTTTTCATGGGGCTTCCAGCTCAATTTATCGTCAGGGATCCTCGCAAGCACTTTGCGGGTTATCTGAGCTTCCTGCTCAAGTTCTTTCAAAAATAAATTAATAATTGTCATTGCTTTGGGTTTTGTTAGGGCATGAAGAAAAGGTATGCTAATGACAACCGTATGTCAGCAGATTTTGTTTATTTTAATTCTAATGAAATGGCCGATAGCATGGACCTGATCTTTTCCTTCAAAGCTTCTGGCTCAACAACAGCAGCATAGTCGCCCCTGACAATTATTTTGGATTGAAGTTGAATGAGAATTGCAGAAATTCGGTCGATCCGGTTCATAGTATGACAAGTTTAAGGTAAAAAACAAAGATTGAAAAATGAAAATCTGTCAGCTGGCTCACTATCATAACCCTTAATTTCCTTATCTTTCAAGCCTGAATAAGAAATTTAACATAAAAAATGAAGTCATTTAAACTATTTGTCATACTACTTTTTATCAGCCAGATGAGCTTTGCTCAAAGCATGGTGACTCTTATCAACCGTGCCGACCAGTTTTTTGATACCATGGACAAGGGAAAGTTCGAAGAAGCACATGACTTTTTTGATGAGAGTGTCAAAGACAAAATTACTTCTGACGAATTAAAACTATTCTGGCTCAGGCTGGGTAATACCCTTGGAGCTTATCAATCCGTAGATGGAGCAACAAATAGTATCCAGGGTGAATTCTTTCAGGTCACGCTGAACTGCGGATTTACGAAAGGTTCGCAAACCTTCAGCTTTGTCTTCAATAAAGCTGAAAAGCTGGTAGGATTTTTTGTAGTGCCTGCAAGTAACGAAGCAGTTTATTCCAGTCCTGCTTATGCTGATACATCCTTATACAATGCTCAGGAAGTAAAAATCAAGTTTGTCGGAGGAGAAATGGCTGGAATATATACTACACCAAAAGGTGTAACGAGCTTTCCGGTTGTGATCCTGGTGCATGGCTCTGGCCCTTCAGATATGGATGAAACGGTTGGGCCTAATAAACCTTTCAAAGATCTGGCAGCAGGACTGGCTGCAAAAGGTATAGCCAGCATTCGATATGTAAAAAGGACAATGATTTATGCTAATCAATTCAACAAAGCCTTTACAGTGAAGGAAGAGGTTGTCGATGATGCTTTGACGACCATCGCCCTGGCACGTACTCTCCCCGGTGTTAACAAAAGCCGGATCTATGTTTTCGGACATAGTCTGGGCGGGATGCTGGCACCAAAGATCGCTACGCTTGCCCCAGACCTTAATGGTATTATACTGGCAGCTGCACCTGCAAGAAAATTTGCTGATCTGATGCTTGAACAGAACCGCAATCTATTCCTGGCATCAAAAGACACAAGTGCTGCCGGGAAGCGGCAGTTTGAAGAGACCACAAGGGAAATAGAAAGAAGCCGCTTACTAAAACTTGGCGATATTGCTCCTGATTCTATGATTCTGAACGCCCCTGCCTCTTACTGGGCAGACCTCAACATGTACGACCAGGTAGCTACGGCCAGAAAAATTAAAAACCGTATCCTGATCCTTCAGGGTGAACACGATTTTCAGGTGTCGGTTCAGGATTACAATTTATGGAAAAACGCATTGGCTGTTAATAAAAATGCAAGCTTTAAACTTTACCCCGATCTTAACCATCTCTTGTCATCTCAGAAAGAAAAGGGCACTGCTTTACAATATCGCGTTCCCGCAAATGTGTCTGCTAATCTGATTAATGATATTGCAGAATGGATTAAAAAATAAGCCCTGGATTCCAAAATTCGCCCAATCAAGCCTGCATTCAGCATACAAGGCCAGACTTTTTAACTGCAATAAGATCAGACTCTTAACTATTGTTTGATTAATTTCTGTTATATTCACTTCGAATTTCGACAGAAAAAATTACCAGCCAGAAGTCGTCCCAAAGATTTCCAAAAAGGAAAAATAAAATTACATGAAACAAATTCTCTTGCAGCATGTTTAAAGGGATAGGTTTGATAATCACGAATTTGGAACAACTGTGGATAAAATTGACCGGCGATTCAAATGAATTTAGTTTGGAGAGGCGGATATTCCACGCCATCTGCATCATTTGCATGTCCATCCTTATTACCACAGTTCCGTTAAATTTAATCAATGGAATGGCTGAGCTAGCCTTGCTCATGGCTCTTCTCCTTTTAGCCACAGGTTTCTTCTTCTACCTGTCGCGCTTCAGGAACAAATTAACCGTCAGTATTTTCCTTTTCGGTCTTTTTAGTAACATTCTTTTTGTCACTAATTTTTATTTTAACTCCGGAATCAGCGGGCCAACTTTACAGTTCCTTATGCTCTACCTGTTCCTCACGCTTGCAATCGTACCAAAAAAACAATATCTGTTTCTGAATTTGACATCAATGAAAATGAAAAACACGTTATCCGGGCAAGCCTGCTTACTGAAACGAAAAACACCCAGCTACTGCTGAGCAACCTCCTTTCCTGGAGCAAGGCACAAATGGAGGGCGTGGGGGTAAATCTGTGTGAGGTAAATCTGAAACAAACACTTATTCCTGCTTTAAGTACCCAGCAGACTATGGCGGCGGAAAAATGTATTCAACTTGAAGACGAAATAAACGATTCAATCTATATTTTAGCCGACAGCGATATGTTGCAGCTGGTTGTAAGGAACCTGGTCAATAATGCTATTAAATTTACAGCTGCGGGGGGCAGGATCAGTCTTACATCAAAAATTTCGAACGACAGATGTTTGATCAACATTGCCGATAATGGAAACGGCATTCCATACGATCTGCAGGGCGATCTTTTCTCCCTGAAGGCCAGGTCAACGTTTGGAACTCAGAATGAAAAAGGTGCCGGATTGGGACTTGCCCTCTGCAAAGAATTTACAGACTTACAGAAAGGTGAAATTTGGTTTGACAGTGAACCGGGCGTTGGCACTACTTTTTATTTAAGCCTCATCCTTCGATCCTCTGTTTCGGAAAGCGAAAGCGCAGTTAAACATTCATTCAAAAGAAACAAGTCAGATCCCTTTCTTCAATAATTTCAATACTAATAATCATTTTTGATCTTGTGAAATACCGACGATAGAAGTTGTCACCATACTCCTGCAAATGAAATCCTGGTACTTATTTCTTCATGTGTTTCCCTAAATCGGGCAAGAAACCTGTTATCAAACCAATAAGTGGAAGAAAGGCGCAAACCTGGAAAACATATTCAATACTCGTCCGGTCAGCCAGCTCCCCCAGAACAGCAGAGCCTATTCCACCCATACCGAATGCAAAGCCAAAAAACAGACCTGCAATCATTCCCACCTTGCCCGGAATAAGCTCCTGTGCATAAACCAGGATCGCCGAGAAGGCTGAGGCTAGTATTAACCCGATTGGAATGGTAAGTACAGCCGTCCAGAACATGTTAGCGTGGGGTAATAATAAGGTAAATGGCGCAACTCCCAGAATAGACCCCCATATCACATACTTACGACCGAACCTGTCGCCCAGCGGTCCGCCGATCAGTGTTCCCGCGGCAACAGAAAAAAGGAAGATGAAGAGATATACCTGCGAGCTTTGAACCGAAACACCAAATTTATGGATCATGTAAAAGGTATAATAACTACTCATACTTGCCAGGTAGAAATACTTCGAAAATATAAGAACAAGCAGGATCAGCACAGAAATTATCACTTTTGGTCTCGGAAGGGTCTGCACATGTATCGAGCTGATCGCTGGTCTGCGAGCCTTAATCCTGATCTTACGTTTATACCAGCTTCCTACATTGATCAGAATAAAAATGGCTAAGAGTGCGAGTACCGAAAACCAGATAATATTTGACTGCCCATAGGGTACAATAATCAGGGCTGCAAGCAGCGGTCCTATTGAGCTGCCTGCATTCCCGCCCACCTGGAAAACAGACTGCGAAAATCCACGCCTTCCTCCGGAAGCCATATGAGCCATACGGGATGCTTCCGGGTGAAAAATAGAGGATCCAACGCCGACAAAGCCGACGGAAATGATCAGCATCTCAAAACTTGGGGCGCGGGAAAGTATAACCAGTCCAAGCAGCGTAAAGCCCATGCCTATAGCAAGCGAATAGGGCTGTGGTTTACGATCAGTATAAATCCCTACAAAAGGCTGTAAAAGGGAAGCGGCAAGCTGAAAAGTTAGTGTGATCAAGCCTATCTGACTAAAACTCAGACTGAAACTGCTTTTAACTATTGGATATATAGCAGGAATGAGAGATTGCAGCGTATCATTCAGCAGATGGGAAAAGCTAATAGCAAAAAGAATTGGGAAGACGGTCTTCCCTGCAAGTTCCTTTGTATCTGTCAGGGGAAGCCCCTGTTGATTTGCCTCTTTATTCATATCTCTTTATGAAGCAGTAAATATCTGAGGTATAAATCATAAAAGCTATATGCATCTATAATCTAATTGAAAAAATATAAATGGAGCGCTGGTAGAGTTATGACTGGGTCTGAAATATTTCTTTGAGCTGCCATGCTGCTTTATGCTTGTCGGAAGTATCGCCTATGCGGATGATATCACATAATGCAAGTAGTTTATATAACAGGCGGTCGTTTTTTATTGCTTTGGTAACCGTGGGGTACAGTGGCTGAATAGTGGATCCTCGTTCTTTTCCTTTCGGATCGGCCCATACCAGCTTTTCAGCCGATGAAAAACTCAGGTATAAAGAAGATTCTGAATGTGCAGTATAGACACCCTGCATGACAGCTCCAACCTGCGCCGGAAAAACATATTGCAGTCCATGTTCCAAAAAATTTAAAAGTCCATTCCGGTTAACCGCCCGGGTTACAGGCTCAAGCAAACCGGCAATAGTTGAGCGGTTTAAGGATTCGCTTATCTCTGATTGACTTATAAAAAGCTTCGACGAGAGATCTCTGATTCGTGTTACCTGTTCTGCATCAATAACTAACTTCAAAAGGATTACAATATCCTGGGGACGCATTCCTTTATGCTCTTTCATTCTTCAATTTACATCATTTTATCGATTGCAAAATTAGGTTCTGTTTGTGAATATCACAATCCTCCTGCCTCCCCAACGACTATATCCATTTTAAAGCCATTGAAAAAGTTCCTGAATTAATTTATATTCGTCGTAAAGGACATTTAACGAGCAATGATTTCATCGGGATGTAGAGCAAAGAACTAAAGTGGCGCGCCTACCTGCAGATCACATCTGTGCCCTGGCATACCATGAGCAGGATTTACCTTTAATCCAGCCGGAGGAGCTGAAGATTGAGGCTGCTGATTTGAGTTTACATTAATAGAAGGTGAAGCTCCGGTACTTGTGGTCAAAGGAGCACCCACTGCAAGGTCGCAACGATGTCCTGGTAATCCATGTGCCGGATTTAGCATAGGAGATCCGCCATTTGAAACTGGTATCGAAGGAATTCCTTCTGTTTGACTAACTGGTTCAATAGTTTCATTTCTATCGTTCATCACGACTGCGATCGTGGTAGCGCCTGCCAATATTATTCCTGCAATTATTACTATTGTTTTCATGTATCTTTCAATTCAGATTAGCCCATCTCAGCGAGGGTAGAATTACAAAATTAAGTATTATTCAAATAAGCGATCTTTTACACAATTTACAAATAAATGTAAGCAAAGATCCTTGATATTCATTTATTAGCTTTGCATTTTAAACTAAGGATTAATTGAGGTATTTTGTACATATTGGCTATAAAGGCAGCAAGTATTGCGGATGGCAAAGGCAGCCGAACAAGCTGAGTGTGCAGGAAGTGCTGGAAACTTGCCTTAGCCGCATTTTCAAAAGTCCCATAGCAATTTTCGGTTGCGGACGCACCGATACAGGGGTTCATGCCAGCCAGTTCTTCTTCCATATGGATATAGAAAAAGACTGGAATTTCGATCTGTTTTTCCGATTGAACCGGATCCTTCCTGATGATATAGCTGTGTTTGATATCATTCCCATGAAAGGCCTGCCGCATGCGCGATTTGATGCCGTACAGCGCGTATATGATTTTTTTATTCATACTTACAAGAATCCCTTTTTGAGTGAGACCAGCTCCCTTTATTTGCGTAAGAACTTTAATCTGGAAGAAATGAAAAAAGCAGTGGCCCTTCTGCCAGATTATGAAGACTACCGCGCTTTCTGCATATCGCCGGATAAGAATGAGCATACAATCTGTCATATTTCTTCAGCGGGGATCTT
>CAYHRC010000067.1:0-10720 GCA_964358565.1 uncultured Sphingobacterium sp.
GGTGTGCTTACTTTAAGTGATGCTACTACAATTGATCCCAATGTTGGTACTGATTATCAAAGAGTAGGTGCCGGTATGGGTGCTAAAGCTATTCCAGGCCTTACAATTGTTGATGCCGGCTATACAGGCAGCAGGGGCGATATTTCCGCCAAAGCTACTTATACAGGCAGTGGCTGGATACTTGAATTTAAAAGAGCTTTGAAAACTGCTGATGCCGTGTATGATGTAGATTTTTCTTCTTTAGCTGATCAGTATTTTGGTGTTGGAATATTTGAAAATTCGGCGATAGCACACAACATTAAACCCAACCTGGTGTTGAAGTTTAAAAAATAAATGCTGAGATCTGTAAAGAAAACCTAAAAAGAATATCATGTTAAACAACAAAAGAATATATGGTTTTTTGGCTGGATTTACCTTCCTGTTGCTCATGGGTTGTTACAAAGACAAAACAGTCTATTTTGATACAGGTGAGGAAATAACAAGACCGGTAAGTTTTGCCAGTGATATCGTACCCATTTTTAACAAGAGCTGTAACATAAGTGGATGCCACAGTCCCGGCGGTAAAACACCGGATTTAAGTATTGTAAATGCATACGCTTCGCTTTCAAATGGTGGGTATGTAAATACCAGCGACCCGCAATCCAGTGTAATGTACCTATGGATGACCGGGAAAAAAGCAACACCAATGCCCGTAGGTGGCATCAATAAAGATTACAATGCACTTGTCCTTGCATGGATAAAACAAGGCGCCCAAAACAACTAAATCGTTATGAAAAAATATATAAATAGTCAATCTGCGTTTTTGCAACGCAGTTGTTTGGCCCTGGCCCTACTGCTAAGTATCAATTCCGGGAGCATATTTGCACAAGACTCAACAGTAGCTGTTCCCGCAAAGGACACAACAGACACGCCTGTTGGGAAAAAGTCAAAACCTGTTAAAGAGACATTTGGAAGTGTATGGTTAATGGATAACCAAACGGTAATGGTGCCTATAAAAGGAACCTTAGAAATGGATATTCAACACCGGTTTGGTACCGTAGAGAATGGTAAAAAAGACGTTTTTGGTCTTTTCGCACCTTCCAATATCCGGATAGGGATGACTTATTCCCCAGCTAACAAATTATATGTTGGTGCTGGTTTAACAAAGGAAAGGATGCAGGCCGACTTTAATGCCAAATATGCCCTGTTGCAGCAAACCATTGATAATAAAATGCCGGTTAGTGTGAGCTATTTTGGGAATATGGTTGTCGATGCCAGGGATAAAAGCTTTTTCAGATATGCTGTTCACCGCTTTTCGTATTTCAACCAGTTGCTCATTGCCCGAAAGATAAGCGAAAGGTTGTCATTACAGGTGGCCCCAAGTTTTTCCTGGTTCAATAACATAGAAGGTTATGTTGACAGTAAGGGAAATATTCAGAATAAAATGGAAAACGGGCATTTTGCAATATCAACACTGGGCAGGTTTAAAGTGTCAGAACAATCAGCTATTACACTTGGCTACGACCAGCCGCTGACACAGCATCCTGCTAATAATCCGCATCCTAATATTTCCTTTGGATTTGAAACCACTACCAGTGCACATGCTTTCCAGGTATTTATGGGAAACTATTATGGAATCGTGCCACAGAGCAACAATGTCTTTAACCAGAATGACTACAGGAACGGCCAGTTTGTAATCGGCTTCAATATCAGCCGATTATGGAATTTTTAAAAGTTTAGCTTTTTACAAGGTGAATAATAGAAGAGATCGGTCCTGCATGACCGGTCTTTTTTGTTTTCTGTTTAATCTTCCTCATAAAAAATAATGGTATCCTATTGAATTCATAGAATTGAAACTGATTATGCCATGGTACAATTATTCATTTGCTTAACTTCGCATACTGAAACATGCATGAGCTTACCTCTCACTTGCCTACCGGAGGCAGGCATAAAGACATGAACTTAGCGAAGCGATTGAACGCCGCTGAAAATGGTAGAGCAACGTGAAAAATATAAGCTCATGCAAATTCATAGCCATTAAAAAACAATTATATTCTGAATGAAAATACTTCTGGTAGCAGCAACACAAGCTGAGATAGAACCTTTTCTGTCGCGCTTCTCAATTACTGCCGGGCCGCTTGAAATGGCTATCGGAAAGCATCTGGTGAAAGTTCTGATCACAGGAGTAGGCATGGTGCCAACTGCCTTCTCCATGGGCAAACATCTGTCAGGATCTTCATATGATCTTGCTCTGAATGCAGGTATCGCCGGCAGCTTTGATTTCAGCTTAGCTCTGGGAGAAGTTTGTATTGTTACAGAAGATGTTTTTTCAGAACTGGGCGCCGAAGAGGGCGAGGAATTCCTGGCATTTGAAAGCCTTGGTTTCGACGGCAGCATTCAACAGGCAATGCCTGATCCACGCTTTCCAATTCCCGCATCGATTAAAAAAGTAAAGGCATTGACAGTTAACAAAGTTCACGGGAATGAGCTTTCTATCGCTAAGGCTATTGCACGGTTCAATCCCCAGATTGAAAGTATGGAGGGCGCCTCATTTTTTTATGCCTGTAAACAAACAGGTATCGCATGTATACAGATACGTGCGATATCTAATTACGTGGAACGGCGTAATGTGGAGAAATGGAATATTCCTCTTGCGATCAAAAATCTGAATGACACAATTATTGAATTATTAGAAACATGAAACTAAGCCTGGGGTTTTCGCCCTGCCCTAATGATACTTTTATTTTTGATGCGATGATCCATCAGAAGATTGATACCGAGGGCCTAACTTTCGATGTATCCTTCGATGATGTGGAAACACTCAATCAGAAAGCTTTCAAAAACGATCTTGATATTACTAAATTAAGTTATCATGCCTATGCATATCTATGTGACACTTATGTTCTGCTTGATTCTGGCAGCGCCCTTGGTTTTGGAGTTGGACCACTCCTGATCTGCGATAAAGAAGAATATAGTTATTTATCGAATGCTCCGGCCGGGTATACTGATTTGAGGACCCAGATCGCAAATCTTAAAGTAGGAATCCCTGGAAAATACACAACTGCAAACTTTCTGTTTAGCCTTGCATTTCCTGAGGCCGGGAACAAGATTGAGATGAAATTCTCTAATATTGAAAATGCCCTGTTAAACCAGCGGATTGATATGGGCCTGATTATCCATGAGAACCGCTTCACATACCAGGACAAAGGTCTTATCAAGGTTATGGACCTTGGGGAATACTGGGAGAAACTAACGTCTTGCCCAATTCCATTAGGCGGAATAATGATCAGACGTGATCTGCCTGAAGAAATTAAACAAAAAGTGAACAGGGTGATCAAAAGAAGCGTAAATTTTGCCATAAAGAATCCTCTCTCCGGACTTGATTTTATACGTTCACATGCACAGGAAATGAGTAACGAAGTCATGTACAAGCATATTGAACTGTATGTGAACAAGTTTTCTGTCGAACTCGGACAAGAAGGCCGCAAAGCTGTAGAAGTTTTCTTTAAGGAAGCCCTAAAGCTCGGCATCATCCCTGTAACGAAACAAAACTTATTCTTATAATTGCACAAAGCCGGTCTGATTGCCGGGTAAATTAATATTTTAACATGATTATTATTACAGGCGCTGCAGGATTTATAGGAAGTTGTTTGGTCAGAAAACTAAATGATGAAGGGTTTTATGATCTTGTTCTGGTTGATGATTTCTCTGATCCTGAGAAAAATAAAAATTTCGAAGGTAAGCGATTCTCCAAACAGGTACATCGCGATGATTTTCCTGAATGGCTCAAACAAAATCACCTTCATACCCAATTTGTTTTTCACATCGGCGCTCGTACAGATACGACGGAATCAAACCGGGAATTATTTGACAGACTAAACCTCGGCTACACTAAAAATATCTGGAATATCTGCACTGAATTTGGCTTGCCTTTAGTCTACGCATCTTCGGCAGCAACCTATGGCCTTGGCGAGCAGGGCTATGACGATGATGAATCTAAAATTCCCTTGCTTAAACCATTAAATCCTTATGGTGATTCAAAGAATGATTTTGATAAATGGGCTTTAACACAGGACAAAAAACCATATTTCTGGGCGGGATTAAAGTTTTTCAATGTTTATGGTCCGAATGAATACCATAAAGGCCGCATGGCATCGGTTATATTTCATACGTTCAGGCAGATACAGGAAACTGGCGGGATGAAATTGTTTCAGTCTCACAATACAGATTACAAAGACGGTGAACAGATGCGTGATTTTGTGTATGTGAAAGATGTGGTAAATGTTCTCTACTTCCTGATGCATCACCGCAAAGATTCCGGAATATATAACCTGGGATCAGGCAGGGCAAGAACATTTTTGGACCTCGCTACAGAAACATTCAAAGCCCTCAATCGGCCTGTAAATATCTCATTTGTTCCTACTCCGGAAGATATCCGTGAAAAATATCAGTATTTCACAGAAGCAAATATGGACAAACTGAGGTCGATAGGTTATAGCTCTGATTTTTATAGCCTGGAAGATGGAATTGCCGATTATGTAAAAAATTATCTGGCGTCAATGCAATACCTATAGATCGTCTCTCAAATATCTCGTGTTCTTTATACTTAATTGTGAAGAGATGGCAGAGGCTATTAATGAGACGATCAGTACAGTGCCAAATATCAGGATAAAATCGGTCCACTTGATCACAACCGGGTAGGCATCGATCATCAGGTTTACACCGGACATTTTTATAAATCCAAAGTGCTGCTGCAACAGGCAAAAGAGCATTCCTGCTGCCATCCCGGTGATACATCCCAGCATAGATATCATCATTCCCTCGATAAAAAATATACCCCGTATCAAGGAATTGCCGGCCCCAAGGCTGCTTAATATAGCGATGTCTTTGCGCTTATCAATAACCAGCATCGTTAAAGATCCGATAATATTGAAAATGGCTATGATCAGAACGAAAGTTAGGATGAGAAATATGGCCCACTTTTCTGAATTCAATATCTTATAAAGCAATTGATTTTGCTGGCTGCGATTTTTTATAATGAATCGTTTGCCAAGTAATTTTTCAATGTCAATCTGTAAATCATCTAGCGCGACGCCTGATCGGGTATTTATCTCAATAAATGAAACCTTTCTTTCTTCGACTAACAGCTTGCGTGCAAATCTAAGGGGCACGATCATCAGATTATCAAATTCCTGCTGCACTGAGAGAACGCCAGAAGGATAAATGGAGATGACATTAAACTCATCTGCGGGATTTACAGAATTCAGGGCGCCTTTCCGGGGCGAATAAACATCCAGAGTCCGAAAATCATCATTTGGATTGACCGACAGATAATTCTGGATAGAAGAACCAATCACTGCAAAATCTTCATTTTTGTCCTTAAGGATAAAACTGCCGCTAGAGATAGCTGAATCCAGATTGGGATGCCCTTTCATGTATTCATCACTTACACCTTTAACCAGAGCTATAGACTGACTTTTACCATAGCGGACAAGGGCCTTCTCCTGTAATACTTCCACATAACTGATGATGCGTTTATCCCTTTTAATGGTGTTGAATGGAAGTCCGGAAGGATCGAATGTTTTTCCTATTGCAGCCTCAATCCTAAGTTCGGGGCTAAATGTATTGTACATAGACAGTACAATATTTTCAAAGCCATTAAATACAGAGAGGATGATAATGAGTGCCGCACTGCCAACAAAAACCCCCAGCATTGAAATTCCTGAAATGAAATTAATGGCGTTGACCGATTTTTTCGAAAACAGATATCTCTTAGCGATATAATAGGAAGTATTCACATTTCTCTTCTAAATTTTTCTAAACCTGGCATCAGCTGAGAAAAGGGTTAAATTGTTTTTCGAATCCAATTGTTGTGGCCGGCCCATGTCCCGGAAAAACGCGGCAATCATCAGGCAATATAAATAGCTTTTCACGAATATTCTTTAGCAGCAGATCATGATCACCGCCAGGAAGATCGGTTCTACCTATACTTTGATAAAATAAAACATCACCACCTATTAAAAATCGATCCGCTTTATTATAAAAACAGAGATGAGCGGGAGAATGCCCGGGAGAAAATATAAGTTCAAGTTCGGTTTCACCGAAACTTATTACTCCGCTTTCCGGCAGATATACTTCAGGAAGTGGTGAAACTTCATAGCGGATACCCATTTGCGGCGCATAGGAAACTACTGTATTCAATACGATCTCTTCCCCTTTATGAAATTGGGGCAGCAGTCCATAAGTATCATATATAAATTTGTTTCCAAGTACATGATCAATATGGCAATGGGTATTTAAAAGCAATACAGGTTTTAGTTTATTTTCAGCAATAAACTTAAGGACCTGGTTTTGCTCATCACCAGTGTACATACCCGGATCAATAATAGCGCATTCAGCACTATCATCGTAAAGCAGGTAGGTATTTTCCTGGTAAGGATTACAGGTAAAACATTCTATTTGGGTCATAATGATAAAAGTATCAAATTTCTGAGAGAGGCCTGATCAAAAATGAATCTCTCATCAATTATACAGTTTGGATTGGCATCTGTTTAAATTACAGAAGAAAAGGACTCACTTCAGCACAGGATTATCCCTTGTAAGCCTGTAAATCAGCAGGGCAGCTCTCTGTATAAGATAAGGATATTCCCTAAGATTGATCACTTCACCTGGTTTATGGGATCCGCTTCCTGAAGCTCCCAGACCATCCACACTATCGACATATTTTGCAATATCAGAAATATCACCGGCACCACGGGCTCCAGGATCACCTGCACGGGTGGGCCCTATTCCTATATCTTTTGTTATGCCATCGAGAAATCTAACCAGGCGATAGTTACCTTCTGCCGGCTCCATTGCCGGAAGGCCATCAGAAAATGAAATTGAAGAACTTGTTCCATTAAGGCTCTGTGCAACAATAGCGCGCATTTTTTCCCTTGCCTTTTCTTTCTGAGAATCAGATATAAAGCGGAGATCCCCTGCAACATACACTACCGGCGATATGATATTGGTTTTTCCTATGGCCTCTGTTTTCGCATGTTCAGGATCAACTTTAATTTCTGAACCCCCACTGATCAAACCCGGATTAAACGTAAGATATTTTTCATCCTTAAGTTCGGTTCTAAACCCATTAATAATTCTTGCGGCTTCATAAATAGCTCCATAACCAACGCCCTCTCCGAAAATACCTGCCGAATGGCCGGTTTTAGCTGTGACATTTAATACCCAGCCGCCAATTCCCCTTCTTGCTACAGCCACCGTATTTAAACCCTGAGCGCCTTCAAATCCGAGAGCAATATCAGTAGTACGTGCCCGTTCAATAAGATCCTGCCTTGCAATATGATGGGGTGAACCAGAACTTTCTTCATCGCCTGTGAAATAAGTGATGATCTGGGTATTATTTAATAAACCTAAGGAGTTAAGTGCTTTTAAAGCACTGATAATTACAACATTACCACCTTTCATGTCATTAACACCCTGACCAGTCGCAGTGGAATCAGTTAACTTAGTATAAGGGCTGAAAAGCATATCCAACTCAAATACGGTGTCTAAATGGCCTAATAGAAAAAGCCGCTTTCCCTGAGTTCCCTTTCTTGTGGCGACCAGATGCCCGGCACGTCTTAATGAATCAGGTAAGCTTACCCATTCGGTTAAAAATCCCAGCTTATCCAACTCTCTCCTGTAAACTGCTCCTACCTTTTTTACACCCTCAGTATTTAAAGTGCCGCTGTTAATATTAACTGATTCGATCAAAAGCTGCTCCGACTCTGCCAGGTGAGAATTCACATATTCTATGATCTTCTTTTCATCAGAACTTAGCTGAGCCTGAACGGAATGAGCAATAAAGAGAAATGCAAGAAGAAATATTTTATTCATGATTTGTCCATTTAAAAGATTTAATCATTACATCAATATCCTTTTTAATAAAATCAAGTACAGGCTGAATGGAATCTAAACGGGGCTGCTCATTAAAATACAACGCTCCGCGAATGTAATTTTTTGTACTGTCTGTTAGAAAAAATTGTACCGAAGAGGCAGTATTTCCATCAATTGAATAGTATATACCATAGACCTTCTTTTCCGGATATGATATTATTCCCTCATCGATGGCGGTAGCTTTAACGGTATGCTTAAAGGCAAATGTCCGCGCATCTTCAATCAGCTGATTAAATTGCTGCGGAGAATGAACAGGCTGATAGCTCAGATGTATCTTGCCGTTAAACTGAGGGTATGATACATCAAGCCAGCAGGGCATTGCATCAGATTTGGTATCAGGCAGCACACTTGCATAAACAGGGTAATCAAAAGAATAGGGACATTCGGATGAGAAGGTTTGATATTGCTTTTCAGGAAGATCAATCTTAAAATACCCGCGTGGTTTAGGCGAATAATCGCCCCTGCAAGAACTCAGAAATAAAGCTAAAAACAAAAGCCCGTATGTGCTGATAGCTCTCATCAGCTATTCCATATTTCCCAGGATTTTTCTGCCTGCATATGCAGCATCTCCAGTCCGTTCTTGATAGTTGCCCCGCGTTCTTTTCCCCTTTTAAGGAATTCGGTTTTTTCAGGATTGTAAACAAGATCATAAAGAAGATGCTTGGAAGTTAGCAGTTCATAGGGAATATCCGGGCATTCCTTAACATTAGGAAAGGTTCCGAGCGGGGTGGTATTAATTATAATTGTACGCTCTTTTAAAACTTCAGCATTAAGTTCATTATACTTTAACTGCTTGCCGATTGCACGCCTTGAAACCAGGCGATAAGAAATATCAAGTTTGTTTAATACATAGGCAACAGCTCTCGCTGCCCCTCCACTTCCTAATATCAGTGCTTTCTGATGATGTTTTTTAAGCAGTGGCTTCAACGATGCTTCAAAAGCAATGGCATCTGTATTATACCCTTCTAAACGTACTTTTGAAGATGATAATTCTCCACTAAAAAATGCTTCAACAGGCTGGTACTTTACAATTTTGATACAGTTAACTGCATCGATCTCTTTAGCAGCAGGATCTATTTTGTCAAGATAGAACATCACCCCTATCTTATGTGGAACTGTTACATTCAGACCGCAAAGATCAGGATTTGATTTGATAAGCTGCGGAAGATCACTAAGCCTGGGAAGAGGATAAAGATCATACTGATGATCTGTGAGCCCTTCCTTCAAAAATTTTTCTGTGAAGTATTTTTTTGAAAATGAATGCGTCAGCGGATATCCGATCAGGCCGTATTTCTTCATTAGAATATATTAATAATTGCCGCAGGATAAATTAAAAAGCCATTAAGCTACTTATCTTCCAGATTTAAAAAGTGATCAAAGGTATCACTTCTGAGACCAAGACGCAAGGTTTCAACAGGAATAACATCTATAGGGGCTATATTCCCCAAATTAATATTCGTACCGATTAGTTTAATGAACCACACCTGCTGCGCCTTCTGTGGTGCTTCCCATATGATACTTTCGGCCGGTATCTGAGTTAAAATTTCATCTACGAGACCTTGTCTTACTTCACCTGAATCTCTGTAAATACCTACATTCCCGCTTTCCCTCGCTTCGGCAATTACTTTCCATGATCCGGCCTCGAGTTCAGCTTGCATTAAACTTATCCATTTGTATGGTGCCAGTATTTTCGCCGCATCTTTCGATCCGACCTCAGATATTACTGTAACCTGCTCCTTCAATTTGCTGATATACCCGCATTTTTCTTCATGGGGAATATCTATTGAACCATCCGACACTTCAGCATATTGCATTCCATATTTATCCAGAATACGACGGTAATCATCAAACTGGTTTCTGATGATAAAAGCTTCGAACAAAGTTCCGCCGAAGTAGACAGGTATGCTGGCATCACGATACACCTTTAATTTATTTTCCAGATTAGGAGTTACATAGGATGTCGACCAGCCTAATTTTACAATATCTGTATGCGGACCAGCCACTTCCAGAAAATCTTCAATCTGACGTACACTAAAACCCTTATCCATAACCATGGTAAGTCCATTGACACGAGGTTTTTGAGTACGTTCAGGGATACTTTTTAAGATATAATTCATCTGTCTATTTTTTGCTTTTGGATTGTAGCTGAGACCAGCATGGTCGTTTAAACTCTAAAGATGCACGGCTCAAATAACTTGTGCAAATCTCAAAAAAAAAATCAAGATCTCAAGCGTGAATAATTATTGATTTTTTTAACGGGTATAGCGATTAATAATGTCAACTATGACCTTATTTTCATGTAACTGAGGAAGGTATTCAAACAATATGTGGTGCTTCTCAGGATCAGAATTCAGTGCTGTTTCAAGATAGATAAGCGCCTCGCTATATTGATGACTTGCAAAAAGGTAGGCAACCATCCTGTAATACAGCTCTGCTGCATCCGGATTGTTTTTGATCCCCTCAGAAATTACCTCGATCGCTGAGCTAAGCTTATCCTGTTCAAATAATATAGACGAATAATCCAGCCATGCTTCAATATCAACCGGATTGAGTTCAAGAACCTTTTCATATGCCTTTTCCGATTCATCCAGTTGCTTTAACTTGTACTGGGCGTCGGCAATGGCAAACCAGTAATCCGGGTTTTTATCGTCCAGATCGAGCGCCTTTTTATAAAAATAGAGCGATTCAAAGTATCTCTCTTCGAAATCAAGGGTTACGCCTATTCCAAACCATGCGTCTGACTGTGCAGGATCAAGCTTAACTGCCTTTTTGTAATAAGAACGAGCTTCATCCATTTTCTCAAGCT
>CAYHRC010000068.1:0-10635 GCA_964358565.1 uncultured Sphingobacterium sp.
CGGCATTTTGGGCCTGGAACTTTTTGGCAGGCTATTAGGTTTAGGCAATAGTATTCTTACGGGTAGCTTAACTTTGTCTTTACTTATTTTGCCTCTGATCATTGTTTCAACAAGGGAAGCATTGAAAGCAGTACCCGGCTCTCTGAGAGAAGCCTCCTACGGACTGGGCGCAACAAAGTGGCAAACGGTATGGCATGCGGTTCTTCCATCTGCATTCGGAAGCATTATTACAGGTTTGATCCTTGCAATATCACGGGCAATAGGAGAAACAGCGCCTTTGATAGTTATCGGTGCCCTTGTGTATGTTCCCTTCATCCCGACAAGTCCGATGGATGAATTTACTGTTCTGCCTATACAGATATTTAATTGGGTTACGCGACCTCAGGCAGCATTTGGCGTCAATGCAGCTGCTGCTATCATCGTTTTATTAATTTTCACTTTTACATTGAATTTGATAGCGGTATTATTGCGTAACAAATACAATAAAAGAACAAAGTACTGATCAAAATGTATAAGCTCGAATCAAGAAGCGTTAATTTATATTACGGGGATAAACAAGCCCTTAAAAATATCAGTATAGGTATTGAAGCTAATACTGTTACTGCTTTTATAGGCCCTTCAGGATGCGGAAAATCGACTTTCCTCAGATGTTTTAACCGGATGAACGACCTGATTGAAGGTGTTAAGATAACCGGAGATATACTCTTTGATGGCTTTAATGTTTATAAAAGCAGAATGGATGTGGATGAGCATCGTAAGCGGATCGGCATGGTTTTTCAAAAGCCAAATCCATTTCCTAAGACAATTTTCGAAAATGTGGCTTATGGCTTGAAGATTAAAGGTATTAAAGATAAGCATGTCCTTAATGAAGCGGTGGAAAAGGCTTTAAGGCAGGCAGCATTGTGGGAAGAAGTGAAGGATGATCTTAAAAAATCAGCACTTTCTCTCTCGGGAGGGCAACAGCAAAGGGTCTGTATTGCAAGGGCATTAGCGGTAGAGCCATCTGTGGTTTTAATGGATGAACCCGCATCGGCACTGGACCCGATCTCTACTTCAAAAATTGAAGAATTGATCTATGAACTGAAGAGCAAATACACGATTGTAATTGTAACACACAATATGCAACAAGCTGCCCGGATCAGTGATAAAACTGGATTTTTCTATTTAGGCGAATTAATAGAATATGATAAAACAGATAAGATTTTCACTAATCCGTCGAAAGAATCTACACAAAATTACATCACCGGCAGGTTTGGTTGATCATAAATTGCCCAATTAATCTCTAATTCTATTTGAAATGACACATCTGGAAATCGAACTTAAAACACTGAAAACTGAAACCACTGATATGTGGAAACTCGTGTTGTCTCAACTGGATAAAGCTTTACATTCCTTTAAAACATTTGACAAGGACTTTGCCAGGGAAGTTGTTTCAAACGAAAAGCGGGTTAATTCTATGGAATTGAAAATTGACAGGGATTGTGAAAATATATTTGCTTTATTTAATCCGGTTGCTGTCGATCTGAGATTTGTTTTAGCCACCTTAATGATTAATAATAATCTGGAGCGGATCGGCGATATAGCAGAGGGTATCAGCCTTTATATTATCAGTGAAAAGGAACCATTTGATGAGGACTTATTGAAGATAACTAAAATAACTGAGATGTTTAAGGACGCGAATAACATAGTACAGGATGTTTTGAACGCGTTTGAAAAGGAAGATACCAAGCTTGCAAGAAGTATTTTTCAAAAAGATGAAAAACTTGATGAAATCAACATTGAAGCCAATACAAATGTAACGGCATATATTACTAAAAATCCTGAAAAGATAGAGCAGGCATTAAACGCTCTTTCAATTATACGCCGGCTGGAGCGTGTAGGCGATCAAAGTAAGAACATCGCTGAAGAAATTATTTTTTATCTGGAAGCAAAGGTTCTTAAACACAGGTAACAGCTTTTTCAAATCCTTCGGATATTTACCTTGCCATATTCATAATACCGGCTGATCCCTTGTAAACTATCTTCTGATAAGAATGTTCTTAATGTACATGATTTATTTAAAAAAACCGATAGTGTTGTCATTATTGAAGGTGGGTGTAATAAAATTTCTTATCCAAACTTTTAAAGCTCATGAATAATAACCTCAGCAACAAAGTAGCCTACATAACCGGCGGAAGTAAGGGAATTGGATATGGCATTGCCAAAACTTTATTAGATAACGGAATGAGAGTGGCAATCAGCAGTAGAAATTTGCAGGCGGCTCAGGAAGCTGCCCGATCATTAAGCAGCGATAATTCTAAAGTGCTTGCACTGGAATCTGATGTAAGGTCAATGTCTTCCGAACAAAAGGCGGTGCAAGTTGTTATAGACCATTTTGGGCAATTAGATGTTCTGGTTGCCAATGCGGGAATAGGCCATTTTGCTTCCATAGAAGATTTAACAGAAGAAGTTTGGAAGAACACCATAGAAACTAACCTCAGCGGTGTGTTTTATAGTGTAAAATCCAGTATTGAGGCTTTGAAACAATCCAAAGGATATATCATCACCATTGCAAGTTTGGCGGGTACTAACTTTTTTGAAAATGGTTCTGCTTACAATGCCAGTAAATTCGGCCTTGTTGGTTTTACCCAGGCTATCATGCTTGACCTCCGTAAACATGGGATAAAGGTCACTACCATTATGCCAGGCTCTGTCGCCACAGAATTTAACGATCATACTCCCACTGATGCGGATGCATGGAAAATTCAGCCGGAAGATATCGGCCGGTTGGTACTCGATGTATTACAAATGAATCCGCGAACTTTACCAAGTAAAATTGAAGTGAGACCCTCAATGCCTGTGAAAGCATGAGGTTAAATCTACTGTACTTTTAGCTGGTTGGAAGGCGATCGATCAGTAAAGCTAATCTCTCTCAGAACAAACTATTTGTACATTTTGATTCTTTCGCTCCTGAAAAATCAAGCAAAACTTGTTTTTAATGCGTTTCATCTGCGACGACTGTTTTTTATCAACACGTGGATCTGGAGAAATTTTTCGCTCGGTCGGCCGGACAAATCCCCCTTCAAGAGATATTTCAAATCCTCTGCTCAGGTTCTTATTCCTCTACAAAAAAACCTCCGAATTTGGAGGTTTTTGATTGTTTGTGGAGCTGGAGGGATTCGAACCCTCGTCCAAACATGGGACAAATTACGCTTTCTACATGCTTAGCTGTTGTTTAATTGTCGGGAAGGGGAAGGTCAACCGCTCACCTGTACCTTCTTCCTTAGATGTCTTTTCTCGCCGGATTATCACATCATTAAACCCTGGCCAGTCCTGTTGTTCGATGCTCCTGATGCTAGATTACAGAACAGAACCTAGCGGAACAAAAGCTTGCTTAATTCTAAATTAAGCAGCTAAGGCGTAGTTATTTTCGCCAATTGTGGTTTGAAAGTTCAGATTAAAGCGCTAATACTTACAATGCGCTGCATGCTTACATACCTATCTCCATCCTGTCAATTCCGGTCAGCCCCGCGAATTTGGTATGTTTTTCTTTAACAAAGATACGAAACAATCCCGTATCATCGTCTCAAAAGCGCTTATACACGGCCCGGATACACTTCCAGAGCTTTTTCCAGGCATGTCATAGCCGCTTCCAGATCTACTTCGTTCAAAACGTATGCCAAACGAATTTCATCCTTTCCAGCGCCCTTTGAGCTGTAAAATCCTGTCGCAGGTGCCATCATGACAGTCTGATTCTCATATTCGAAGTCTTCCAGTATCCACTGGCAGAATTTATCCGAATTATCTATCGGGAATTTAGCTACCACATAAAAGGCTCCCCCCGGGTTCGGACAGAATACGCCATCAATACTATTCAGCCTCTTTACAAGCGTGTCCCTGCGAAGGGTATATTCAATATTTACTTTCTCAAAATAGCTATCGGGAGTATCCACTGCAGCTGCTGCTGCAATTTGTTCTACCATGCCCGGACTCAATCGTGCCTGCGCAAATTTTAAACCCGCAGCAATAACCTCTTTGTTTTTAGTGATCAGGCATCCCAGGCGGGCACCGCAGGCGCTGTAGCGCTTGGAAACTGTATCCAGAAGTACTACATGTTCATCCAGTCCCTCAAGTTGCATTGGTGAGATGAATTCCCTTCCATCATAACAAAATTCACGGTAGGCTTCATCTGAGAACAGGAAGAGATCGTATTTAATACAAAGTTCTTTCAATGCAAGGAGTTCTTCTTTGGAGTACAGGTATCCGGTTGGATTATTCGGGTTGCATATAATGATTGCCTTAGTCTTTGGAGTGATCAGTTTCTCGAATTCACTGATTGCCGGCAGGGCGAATCCATTTTCAATGACTGATAAAATTGGCTTTATAACCACATTGCTCATACAGGCAAAGCCATTGTAATTGGCATAAAAAGGCTCGGGGATGATTATTTCATCCCCCTCATTTACACAGGCCTGCATGGCGATAGTAATAGCTTCCGATCCGCCAACTGTCACCAGAATCTGATCAGCGCTGATACCATAGTCAAGTTTATTATAATATTCTGTGAGTTTCGTACGGTATGCTAGTGTGCCTTCAGAAGGTGTATAAGCCCACACTTTAAAATCTATGTTCTTTATCGCATTGAGCATCCCTTCCGGAGTTTCTATATCCGGCTGGCCGATATTCAGATGATAAACCTTCTTGCCCTCACGTTTTGCCTTATCGGCATAAGGTGTAAGCTTACGAATAGGAGAAGCAGGCATCTGCCGGCCTTTGCTTGAAATTTCTGGCATTCTGCAAAAATAAAAAAACCTCTCCGTTTGGGAGAGGTTTCCTTTATAATTAATGCTATTTTTTATCAGGTGCCTGTTGCAACCACCTCGCCCTTGATATAAAGAACTTTTATGGGTGTCCTGGCATTCGATTTAATCGTTACAGCTTTGGTAAATCCCGGCTGAACTGAAGCAGCATTAAAAGTTACTGTAATTACACCTTGTCCGCCCTTTGGAACAGGGACAGTAGTATATTTTGGTACTGTGCAACCGCAGGTTGATTCGACATTTGATATTACCAGAGGCTCGTCGCCGATATTAGTAAAGACAAAATCAAAACTAACAGGCTTCCCCTGTGGGATTTTGCCAAAATCGTGTGTTTCCTTTTCAAACTTAAAATCAGCCTGAACAACATGCCGCATGGCCGTCATTGCCATGAAAGCAATGATTTCTGCGCCTAAGGTTAGTGATTTTTTCATTTTTGTGACTTTTAAACAATAAAAATATAATCTAATATAAACAATTCAATAATCATTCCAACAAGGACAAAGTCAAGTATTTAACTATCATGCTAATTTAAAATATTGAAAAAATGGAAAAAACCAAATTATTATTTTGCCTGACAATTTCAATTCCTGATGGCTTTTCTTATTTTTGACCCCAAAGCAACCTTATGACAAGCACTCAAGTGATAGAGAACAATTTGCCGGAAAATGACGAATTAAGTTTTGATGACTTCAGGAGCATTATTATAAATGATTATAAGATTGCGTTTGAAAGTCGCCAGGCAAGTTTGTTGGGTCGCAAAGAGGTGCTTACAGGAAAGGCAAAATTTGGAATTTTCGGTGATGGTAAGGAAGTTGCCCAGCTCGCAATGGCGAAAGCCTTCAAAGAGGGCGACTGGCGATCAGGCTATTACCGCGACCAGACTTTTATGTTTGCTTCTGGAATGCTTACCATGCCTGAGTTCTTTGCTCAGTTATATGCCAATACAGATGCTGATGCTGATCCTGCTTCCGGTGGAAGGCAGATGAATTGTCATTTTGCCACGCGTCTTCTGGATGATGAGGGGAATTGGATGGATCTTACCACATTGAAAAATTCTTCAGCAGATATATCACCTACAGGCGGACAAATGGCCCGGCTGGTGGGTTTGGCACTTGCTTCCAAACTTTATCGCACCAATCCGGAGCTTGATTACTTAACTAAGTTTTCTGTTAAGGGTAATGAGGTAGCCTTTGGAACAATAGGTAATGCTTCAACCTCTGAAGGTGTGTTTTTTGAAGCAATCAATGCAGCGGGTGTTCTGCAGATCCCTATGGCCGTTTCTATTTGGGATGACGCATATGGAATATCTGTTCCGGCTGAGTATCAGACTACAAAGCAGGATATATCAGAGATCCTGAAAGGTTTCCAGCGGAATGAGACTGGGGGAGGGTATGAAATTTTTAAAGTTCGCGGATGGGATTACCCGGGTTTGTGCGAAACTTATGAAAAAGCCATTCAAGTTTGTCGCGAGCAGCATATACCCGTAATGATCCATGTTACGGAAATGACCCAGCCTCAGGGCCATTCAACTTCCGGGTCGCATGAACGCTATAAAGACAAAGCAAGGATAGACTGGGAAAACGAATACGATTGCATGATTCAAATGCGAAAGTGGATGATTGAATCTGCAATTGCATCAGATGAGGAGCTGAACCAACTGGAACTTACTGCCAAGACACACATCCGTGATTGTCAGAAGCGTGCATGGGCGAACTTTAATGCAGGTATGAGGACCGAGCTTGAAGTTGCTGCGAAACTTATAGAAGCAACTGATAATCAAGATCTTATTCATCAAGCGAAAGCCCTTGCGGCAAGCGTCGATCCCTCCCGGAAAGATGTGACAAGTATGATCAGAAAAGTGATCAGAACGCTGCGGCACGATGATTCTGAAGCTAAGACAAACCTTGTCAGCTGGTATCACGAGCAGTATGATTCTAATTTTGATCGTTATAATTCGAAGCTTTTCACTGGTTCAAGTGAGTCGCCTCTTAAAATCGCAGCAGTTGCTGCACAATATAATGAGGACTCCAGGTTTGTTGATGGACGCGAAATTCTCAATGCTTGTTTTGATGCCAACTTTGCACGTGATGCACGGATCCTTGCTTTTGGTGAGGATGTAGGGGCGATCGGCGATGTGAACCAGGGTTTTGCCGGGCTTCAGGCTAAATATGGCAGAATACGGATCACCGATACCGGGATACGTGAAATGACGATTGTCGGACAGGGCATCGGATTAGCCTTGCGTGGTTTAAGGCCTATTGCTGAAATCCAATATCTTGATTATATTCTGTTTGCATTAAATATTCTGAGTGATGATCTGGCAACATTAAGTTACCGCTCGAAAGGAAGGCAAAAAGCACCTCTGATCGTCAGGACACGCGGCCATCGTTTAGAAGGGATCTGGCATTCAGGCTCTCCAATGGGTGTGATCATCAATTCACTTCGCGGTATACATGTTTGTGTTCCCAGAAATATGACCCAGGCGGCAGGCATGTATAATACCCTTTTACGCGGGGATGAGCCAGCATTGGTCATTGAATGCCTGAATGGATATCGTCTTAAAGAGCAATTGCCTGCAAACATAGGCGAATTTACCGTACCACTGGGCATTGCCGAGATCATTCGCGAAGGATCAGATATTACTATCGTTACGTATGGCTCAACCTTGAGGATTGTTCAGGAAGCTGCGGAGGAATTGGAGAAGATGAATATTTTTGTCGAGATTGTTGATCCTCAAACATTGCTTCCATTTGATCTGGACAAGCTTTGCTCGCAGTCTTTACGCAAGACAAATAAGTTACTAGTTGTTGTTGAGGATGTACCTGGCGGTTCATCTGCCTTTATTTTACAAGAGATCCTCGAATCTCAGAATGGTTACCAGTTTCTGGATGGTAAGCCGCGCACCCTGTCGGCTAAGGCACATCGTACTCCTTATGGCTCGGATGGCGATTACTTTACCAAGCCCTCAGTTGATGATGTGATCGAAATCGTTTATGAAATGATGAATGATACAAATCCGGCTGATTTTCCTGAACTTTTTTAAGTAGAGAACGAAGACTTACGAAGTTTCTTTCCTACATGCCTGAAACTTCAGTCTGGATTAAGATGCAAGATTTTATTATTTTAAGACTGACGAAGTCATTTTCTGCTGTGTCAGGAAATCGTAAGTCAAAATAGCCTTACCACTTTATTCCTCAAATAATGATCAGCTAAAACAAGAGCGGCCATTGCTTCCACAATAGCGACAGCACGAGGTACCACACATGGATCATGACGGCCTTTGCCCTGAACATTTGCCGCATTGCCAGCAGAGTCAAGACTTGCCTGGTTTTGCATAATGGTAGCCACTGGTTTGAATGCAACCCTGAATATAATGTCCATTCCATTTGAAATGCCACCCTGGATGCCTCCGGAAAAATTAGTTAATGTTTTGAACTTATTAGTTTCATTAGCAGAAGGAGGGCTAAAAAGGTCATTATGCTCTGAGCCACGCATTTCTGATCCTGCGAATCCTGATCCATAATCGAAACCATGTACAGCATTGATGCTTAACATTGCTTTGCCAAGATCGGCATGCAGCTTGTCGAAAACGGGATCCCCGAGTCCTACAGGACAGTTACGGAGCACGCAGGAAATCTTTCCACCAATAGTATCGCCTTCTTTCCTGATCCCATCGATCAGATCGATCATCTGGTTTGCAGTTGCCGGATCGGCACAGCGCACAATATTGCTTTCCCTGATCGTAAGAAGGTCTGTCAATGAATCCATTTCCAGATTTGGGGATTCAATATTGCCCACTGATGAAACATGAGCGAAAATTTCTATCCCTGCCTGTTTCAGCAGAAGTTTAGCAATCGCTCCAGAAGCTACCCTGGCTGCGGTTTCCCTTGCTGAGGAACGTCCGCCTCCACGATGGTCGCGATGCCCGTACTTGGCATCATAGGTATAATCAGCATGGGATGGCCGGTAAGCATCTTTAATATGAGAATAATCCTTTGATCGCTGATCTTCATTCGGAATGATCATCGCAATAGGAGTACCTGTGGTCTTTCCTTCAAAGACCCCCGAAAGGACCTGTACGGTGTCACTTTCCTTTCGCTGAGTAGTTATTTTTGACTGACCCGGCTTACGTTTATCGAGTTCCGACTGAATGAACTCCATATCTATCTCAAGATTTGAAGGGCAACCATCAATAATTACACCGATAGCTTCGCCATGCGATTCTCCAAATGTTGTGATGCGGAATAATTGTCCGAAAGAATTACCTGCCATTATTATAGATATGAGATATGAGACATGTGATCTGAGATGTGAGATGTGAGATTAGTTCTGAATTTCACAACTAACTCAAATTTACATTAAAACCTAACATTTTAAGATGTGACCAGAAGTCTGGATATGATTTTTCAACTACAAGATGATCTTCAATTTCCACTTCATCCATCTTTAAAGCCAGCGGTGCAAAGGCCATGGCCATGCGGTGGTCCTCGTAGGTACTGATCTTTATGTTTCCCGTTAGATCAAGTCCTGAACAGTCCAGTTTATAGGTCTGGTTTTTTTCTGTTAACTGAACTCCAATTTTTGCAAGTTCCGTTTGAAGGGCATTTATACGATCTGTTTCTTTGATCTTCAGGGTTTCAAGTCCGGTAAAAGTAGCATCGTGTCCCAGTGCGGCACAGCATACAATGACAGTTTGCGCCAGATCCGGACATTTCTTAAAATCGAAAATTTTACGATCCAGTTTTTTGAATTCCTTTTCAATATAAACTCCGCCATCCTTAAACTGTGAGGTGATGCCAAAATTTGCCATGATTTCGGCGATCTTGCTGTCACCCTGCAGACTGTACCCATTCAATCCCGGGAGGAAAAGCTTAGCCTCTTCAGATAAGGCCGCGATAGCATACCAATAGGATGCAGCGCTCCAGTCGGGTTCAACATAAATTACCGAGGGTCTGAAATTCTGGTGTTCAATGCTGATGATGTTTTGTTTCCAAACATGTTTGATACCGGCTTGCTCCATCATTGTCAGGGTCATTTCAACATAGGGTCTTGATGTGAGTTCCCCATCGATGAGCAGTTCCAGGCCTTTTTCAAGTTTTGGTGCGATAAGGAGCAATGCCGAAATATACTGACTGCTTATATTGCCTTTTACGCTTACTTGTGTTACTTTTTGTTTTAAAGGCCCGGTAATTTTTAAAGGCGGGAAGCCATCATTCTCTGTGTATTCTATTTCTGCTCCTAATTCTCTAAGGGCATCTACAAGGATCCCTATCGGCCTTTGCTTCATACGCGCAGAACCGGTGAGAATTACTTCACCTGCCTGCAAGGTATAATAGGCTGTCAGGAATCGCATCGCAGTTCCGGCGGGACCAACATCTGCTTTTGAGTTATGAGTTATGATTTCCGTGTTCTGGGGCTGAAGAATATTCTTTAAAGTAACCGTATCAGCTGCTTCAGAGAGATTCCTGACTTCCACCTTACCCTCACTTAATGACTCTAAAATCAAAGCGCGGTTACTTTCGCTTTTCGATCCCGTAAGGGTGACAGTGCCTGAAAGACGTTTTACCGGAATTGAAATTTTTATGCCTGCCGAATTCATTTTTCTTCTACGGGCACTTTATCATTCATGATCTCGGTTTGCTTACGGATCGACTCACTATGGATGAGTTCCAGTAATTTCCCTGTAAAGTTAAGATCAAGTTTCAAAGCCTTTGCAAAAGCGCTTCTTTTGTGCATGATCTGATCCCAGCGGTTTACCTGAAGGATAGTTACGCCATTATCGCGTTTATATTCACCGATCTTCTTAACTACCTGCATTCTTTAGGCAATTTTCTGT
>CAYHRC010000069.1:0-10520 GCA_964358565.1 uncultured Sphingobacterium sp.
GGCACCTCCGCCGGCGGAGGACAGGCGCAAGCAGCAGCCATTTTAAACTTTCTTTTCAGCAGGGTCTTGTATAAAAAATAATAACATTCTGCTTCAGCTAATTGCTGGTGGCTTGAAAATAACCTGTTTATATGCATATGAATAAGATCCGCTAACAGAGCAGGGCGCATATCAATGTTTACATTTTTTATATTTTTTGATAATTGTGCAAAATATTCATTTTCAATTGCTGTCAGTCTTGAATTAAATATGTCCTCAGGAAGACCCGCTGTTTGCCGGTATTTTTTGTCCAGATTTGCTTTCAACTCCTTACTGATCTTAAGTCTGCTAAATAATCCTGTAAACGATTCTTCTGCGAACAACAGGGTTGCATGTTCAGTCAGGCCCCCCTGCTTCAAGACTTCATGCATATGAAAAACCGCATGGATCAATAAACAGTTTGTGAGGTTTCTCTGGAATTTAAAGGGATTCTTCCCGGATGCATGTTTAATCATGAATAAGGCCAGATCGCTGCTAAGAGAAAAGAGAGATTCTGCATTGCCTATACCTATTGACTGATACCTTTCCAGCTCCCTCTCATAAGTACAAAACTGTACGTGGCGGATACAGGGCTTTTTTTTAAGGCAGGATAAAAAGATCTGCAGCTTTTTTATAAGAAGCAAATCTTCTGAACTGGCAATTTTAAGACGGATGCGCAAATGGTTATCCCCATCGTTGTACCGGATAAAGTACCAGCTTTTAAGCAGACCGGCTTTAAAACAGTTCCTGATGAATCTCTCTAATGTCCTGGTTAAAAATTCGTTCATACCTGAGGGATGCATATAGATCTTGATGAAATGCCAGTCCTTAAGCGGATAAAACCTGCTTATTCCCCGGGAATGAATTTGATGATTTAAGGGCAGGCCAGTATAGACTTTTTCTTTATTGATGAGGAAGGCGATCAGTTCATGAATAAAAGTACCCCCGTTTTCGCCTTTTACCAATGCTTTTTCTTCTGTTAAATATTCTCTCAGAACTATAACCATCTGGTTTTTAACGGTGTTAATCAGCAGCCATACATCATCTTCATTATTCTTTTGTATTAGCAGTCGCTGATCATTTTGATCATAGGTAAAAGCTTCGGGCAGGCCCAGTTTATCTGCGTATTTTAAGAATTCAGCATAGAATGTGGCGGGTCTGCTATGCAGTTGCCTGAAGATTTGGGGATCAGCATGCCAGCTGGCAGTTTCAAGTATCACATTTTGAAAACAAACCCTCGGATAGAACCTGAGCCCGGGTAGAAGTTTTGACATATTCAAACTGGCTCCGGGATGTATACCTTCATTTTGAAGGTCACAGAGAAACCTATAGACAGATAAGGGGTTCCGCCGGTAATTCCAGGAAGTACTTAATCTTGGAATTATCCTCTTATTAAGCCTTTTTGACCGGAGTATCAGCTGACCATTCAACAATGATAAACAGAGGTCGTTAAGTTCTATGCGGTATTCTTCAGGTATCTCTGTATCAGTCAGTACAGGTATGACATAATCTCTGAAATGTGCTCTTTTATTTAGTTTGTCTGTTTTTTCTTCACTGTCATGGATCAATTCTGCAAATATCACCTCCGGGTTTGCTTCCTTCTCCATTGCACATATCCGGCGGGCAATTTCCAGTATATCATTATCAAAGAAAGTAAACCTCCCGATTATGGCCGCAGCGCTTGACCCCCCGGCAGCCTGTATATGCAGCTGATCATCCAATATGTTGAAGAGCACCGCCTGACTAAGGGCAGGCCTGACTGCGGGGCCATCATTCAACAGCAAAAGATCCTCCTTTTCAATGCGGATCACAGGCAATTTTGCATCATGCTGTGCTGTCCATTTGCTCAAAAGCAACTCCTGAACCTTGCTCCATTTGAGAAGTTTATCATCCGTTTGGGAGGATAAGTCCAGCTTATCACCCTCAGTCCATGAGGCATTCTGACCATAATCAATACCTGCCTCAGGATCAAGAGCTAATAACAAAGGCACCTCCCTTTTGTCAAAAAGATCTTTAAATCTAAGTTTGAACCTGTCTAAATCATTTTCTTCATTAGCTGGCATAAGCTTATTCAGGCAATTAATAGCTTCCAGTAATTTTTTCCGGATGTTCAGGTCCAGGCGTCCTTTAACCTTGTTAAATGTACCTGCATACAGATCTGAACTATTTTCATATCCTGAACCGTTAGAAGGCAATGCTTTTACCCTCCGCCAGATGCCCGGGCCGGACTTCAAAATAATTTGATTGTCCAGCAGTTCATCAAAGCAGGTTTCAGCTTCTGAATTTGATAAACCGGCAAGAGAGAGAAGTTTTAAAAAATTCTCCTGTTTAAATTTTCCGGTCATTCTTAAAAGTTCAGGAGGGATGTCCTTGCTTTCTATTTCAGAAAGATTAAAGATCCTGATGCCATGATCGTCTTTAGTCATACCATCGTAGAGGCGGTAATTTTTTCCAAACTTGTAAATGGATGGATTAACATAAAAAGTCTGCTGGCTTAGTGGGGTCTCAAATTTTTTATGAATATGAGTATGGAAAGATCCACCACATATCTCCAAACCATCTTTAATAGAATGTTTGCTCCATTCCAATACAGAAATGGATGCAAAAGCACCGAAAGGCGTTGGGCGGCAGCACATCCGGCGCTGATATTTCTGAAGCGTCTGGCACAGCTTTTCAGGGAACAGATCCGGGTTAAAGTCCCGTTTTTTAATTTCATCATATATGCATTCACTGGCCAGGGAAATTGCATCTCTGAAAACAGGGTCCTTTAATAACTCTCTTTGCGGGCAGTCAATAAGTTCTTTACAATACCTGGGAACCCGTAATACCACGGTATTTAGAAATTCATAGTTTTCCATGTGAGAATTAGTATAGTATTGAGTATTGCGTATTGGGAATGCGTATTGAGATTGAATTCATACCACCAAATTTGGAGGATTTGGTATAGCGAATCCGGTTTTACAATGCCTGTTTTTTACCGTTCAGCACGCCAGGGATGTCGTTGGGGTAATAAACAATTTTGGCAGCAGGAAATATCCGAGATTCAGCAAAAAGATGAAGGGCATTTTAGTTCAAAGGAGTGGTAATCGAGCACTCTGAACAAGCTCATTGAACGAAAAGGCCAGTATAAAAACAAGCATTAACAGCCTTATCATGCACAAAGAACAATTGATCAGTTTCTTAGATGCTATCATGCCTGTAAGTAAGTCGCTTACTGACTATATAAACAGCTCTGTAACCCCGGAGATCTTTAAAAAAGGCATTTTACTCGCATCTGAGGGCAAAACCGCAAATCAGGCATGGTTTATAACCAGCGGACTGGCCAAAGAGTATTATTACGATGAGAATGGTAAGCAGGTGATTATCAATTTCTGGCAGGAGGGTGAGCTGATGCTTATTGCAGAAAGCTTTTTTTCAAATGAGCGGATAAAAACTTGCCTGGAGTTAATCGAAGACAGCACTGTACTTACCATACAGAAAGAAGAAGTTATACTGCTGAAGGAGAAGTGCCCTGAACTACACAGGATCGGATATATACTGCTTATTATGGCAAAGAAAAAGGGCGATCTGCGGGGAAAACTAAACAGCCTTGCAGGCAAAGACCGTTACCGGCAGTTTATTAAAATTTCCCCCTGGGCAAGGATCCCGGTGAATGATATGGCTTCTTATTTAGGGATGGCACCTGAAACTCTCAGCAGTATCCGGTCGAAAATCCGCTAAAAAAACCTGTCTGCCTTTTTGGTAAGCTCATTGCATTTTTCTCCCGCCAGATCTTTCGTATTCGTGAAATTTTTTAAATTTTCTAAGCAATCTTAGTTCATTTCCTAATTAATCTTTGGTGGCCGGGGATTTATTGTGCTGAACTTTATTACTTAAATCAATTAAGGATGAACCGGGTAATTTTGTTAGGATTTTTTCAAAAGGCACAGACATCTGTTATTTGTCCCCTTCTTTTCATGTTGGGTACATCCGTCAAATTTAGCAAGCTTCTCAATTCTGATATTCACGGAGTACCAGCATTAAACCATCTGTTTCCTTATGCCATTTCGAATACAAATAAATACCCGTGGCGACGCCAGTTCAATCTTGTCTCTCACCTGTCCGGCTTTACCACATTGCTTAAACCTTTTAAAGACGGGAGGACTATGGGAAAGGACCTCTGAGCTATGATCCCTGGTTTTAGTTTAAAGCCAAGCATCTGATTGACATAAAGGGGACGCCGAAAACCTTAAACAGAGTAGGCAAACTTAATTTTAATGAAATGAAAAAAATAATTCTTGGAGTATTTGTCCTGATAGCAGGATTAACACTCGCTTTTACTGAAAGTGCTTTTACTGATTCTAATCAAATGCTTCAGACTGAATGGACCTTTATGGGAAATTCAAGTTCTGATGTGATTGATGGCTTTCAGTATGAGTTAACCGGCACGCCACCTACAGCTTGTAATTCCGGGGTGGATATTCCATGCAAGCTCTCTACACCTGCTGAGATCGATACACAGGCTGAACTGGATGCCTATATCCTGGATCAATATGGTGATGATGCTTCGCTGGTTACAAAAGCAGCTGATTCCAAACGTGCGTCCGAATAATTAATAAACAGGGGCAGGCATTCAACCCGCCCCTGTTCATCTACCTCCTGTTCTGTTCCATTTTTGTTAAACTGATTACATCATCAGGAATTGGCAGAGCGTACCTCAGGTCATTTGGAGGCAAGGTATACGTTTCGTTATTAATCACCCTGCTCAGAGTGATTGCAGCACCTTCCCGGTTCAGACGTTTGATATCTGCCCAGCGCAGGCCGCGCATTAATAGTTCCTTTCTCCTTTCTGTTAAAATAACGGTCAGCGCAGCCTGTGAATTTGAGGCTGTAAATGGTATGAACGAATTCTTTTTCCATCGTTTAATCATGAGGGTATTCAAGTCTCTCATTGCATCCTGAACATTCCCGGTACGTGCATAACATTCAGCCCTGATCAGATACAGTTCATCAGTAGCTATTCCCATAAATAATGCAGGTCCCTTTTCGTAACTACCCTTAAATGCATAGGAGCCGTTATTATTATTCTTAAAAAACATGGTCTTTCTCAGATCATTGGGCGTGTATGACTGGTACAAGGCATCGTTGATCCTGGCTCTCGAACTGCTTAAAGGAGCCGGTGGGGGAGTAAAGCTTTCAAAAATAACCTCTGAATTAAACTGGGGCACGGGGTAAGTGTCAGATGAGTTTAATATGTTATAATCGAGAAGCTCACCTTTCAGGGATAGACATGAATCAGCATATAGACCAGCGTTTGCATAATCTCCCATCGAGAGGTAAGTACGGGCGAGCATAGCGTAAGCTGCAGGCTTTGAAGGTCGCATGGGATGGATGCTTGAAATTGGAAGAAATGATGCTGCTGCTTTCAGATCGCGAATGATCTGCTGGTAGGTGTCACGAATACTTGAACGGGCGCTTTCTTCATTGAAATTGGAGTTCAGTCTGAGAGGAATGCCCGGCTCGGTACCTGCATTCTGCTCATCATAGGTGAGGGCCCATAGCCAGGCTATTTGAAGAAAACATTTTCCCCTGAAGAATAATGCCTGTCCCTTAACATTGTGATGATCGGATGTATTTCCCCTGGCTTTGTCAACCTGCTCGAGCACACTGTTGCTATAGTACACTGATCTGTAACCATCAAACCAGTAATTCGAAATACTTGTAAAGAGATGATCCTTTTCCCAGACATACATCCGTTTATTATCTTCATTTGACAGGGCTTCCCAGACCTGTGCTGTTAAATAATAATCATCCGAGCTTATGTCTCCCGATGCAGGTTCTGAAGTACTTAATACTGAATAATTATCTAATAAGGCCTGAAGATCAGCCAGCGTTGCAGGAACAGCAAGCTTTTGATCCGGCTTTTCATCCAGGAATTTTTCGCATCCGCTTCCAAACAGGCTTAAGACAAGCAGGGTCATAATGGAATATGTTTTTGATTTCATGTTCTTTTCAATTAGGTTTAAAGATTAGCCCTGAGGCCGATGGATACACTTCTGGATGCCGGAAGGTTGAATGCGCTGCTTATATATTCAGGATCGAGTCCTTTTTTATTCGCCCGCCAGAGTATTCCAACATTATTTACATTCAGGTAAATGCTCATTTCTTTCAGAGACAGCCGACTGAGGAAGCTCTTATCCATGCTGTATGATAAATTGATGTACTGAAAACGCACATGATCTCCCCGTTCCACGAGTGTTTCCGAAAACTTATAAAAAGCATCGCGGTTGCTCACTGCCGGGTAAACCATCGAGGGTATGCTGGTGAAAGCTTCATCCCCCGCTTTCTGCCAGCGCATGGCATAATCGGAATGTCCGTTCCAGCTTGCATAAAGTGAACCATATTCTATGCTCTTACTTCTGAAATAATACTTAGCCTTAAAAGACATTCGGGCTGTTAATGAGAAATTTTTAAAGCTGAACGTATTACCTATGGATCCGAAAAATTCAGGCAGGGCAGATCCATGGTATTCCAGATCGGATATCAGCGTACCGGTACCGGTAAGGGAAGTATAATTTTTTGATACGGTTCCGTTTTCATAACCACGCGGATCCCCTGTTGCAGGATCGAGACCTGCTGAACGATATGAAAAAATTGAATAAACCGGTTTCCCCTTTAAGCCCGTAATGCTGGCATCGTTTTGAAGAAACCTGCTGCCCCGCATGGTTTCCAGGTAATAATCTACAACCCTGTCTTTATAATAGCTCAGGTTCCAGTTAGTAGTCCAGCCAACCCTGCCTTTTGTATTGATACTTGTCAGATCAAGGTCCAAACCATTGCCTTTCATTGAAGCCACATTCCGCAAAACAGACGGGCCAATGCCGGCAGTATAATCAAGCGGGTATATTCCAAAAAGGTTGCTTCCTTTCTTGGTATAATACTCCAGGCTGCCCGACAAGCGCTGATTTTTCGTATGAAAATCAGCTCCTGTATTCATCATTCTCACCGTTTCCCATCTGATCTCCGGATTAGCATAATTGTCAAATCGCGCAAGCGGGGTCAAGGTATAAGGGGATGCATTTGAATAGGCAATCGTGGTAACACCCGTCATGCCAGGGTCGGAGTTGCCGCTGTAACCCAAAGTAGCACGGAGCTTCAAATAAGGAAGGATATCCAATTTGTAAAACGCTTCATCAGACACATTCCAGCTGATTCCCGCCGAACCGAGAGGCGTCCAGCGTTCATTAGTGCTAACCCCAAAGAGATTACTGGCATCCCGCCGGAGACTTGCGCTAATGGTATATTTTGAATTATAGGTATAGGCAGCATTGGCAAAGGCTGAAACGTAGCGCAAGGTTGTTCCGTAAAATCCATCACCTGAAGGAATAAAACTGTTTGCACCATTCACAATGGAAGGATAGGTTATTGTATTATCCACATTAGCGGATGTTAAATTGGACGAATTATATCCATAAGTGCGGTTGCTATTGCTGCTGCTGCCTGTATTCCTGATTTCAGCTCCCGCAAGCCCGTGCAGCTCATGTTTGCCCCAGCTTTCGTTAAAGTTTAACTGGCCTCTGAAATTGTGGGATTTGAGAAGGCTGTTTGATACATCCAGCACACCTCCAGGGGGCACCTTATAGATCAGTCTACCGGTTGAAGGATCGATCTGGGAATAGGTATTGACCAGGTTCCGTGCAAAATAACTGTCCTGATCCTGCAAGTTGCGTGAATTCGATTGCTGCCGCTGAAACTGGTATTTGAAATCTAAATTAAAGGCCTTATTGATCGTATAGTTCAATCCGGCACTGAGCAGCATATCTGCAATATTGTTTTCGGATGGGGTATGCTGATAATCCTCAAGGGGGAAATATCTCCAGTCTAGCAATTTGCCGTTCCCCAATCCCTCTATATATGAGTAACGGTAATCCTTCGCAAGCGGCAGGGAAGAACCGCCCTCATCTGCAAATTGTGCATAGGGGTATAAGTTTCCGCTTTTAGAATTTACCTTTCCGTAAGCCGGCTTACCGCTTGTATTGCCGCTGAGTGTATAGTAAAGCGCTGAAGAAAGAGTTAATCCTTTAAATGCATTCAGGGAATTTTGGAAGCGAAAGTTTAGCCTGTCATAACCGGCAGATAAGTTATCATTGTTCCTGTCATAGCCTCCTGACATATTCCAGGCAAGTATATTGCTGCCACCTCTTAATCCAAGGGAATATTGTTGATTTACCCCATTGGAATATACCCTGCGGTTGAAATCGTTTCTAACGTCAAGATGGCGGTAAGAATTGATACGGGCATCAATTTCTGCCTGTTCTCCTGAAGATGCTCCGGCCCGCTTTATAAGTAGTTCCACAACGGGTGAGAGAACCGGTCTGCTTGAGGAATTGATCTGGCTGCTATAATATCCTTTTTCAAATAACATCTTTTCCACATCAATAAAATCTCCGGAGGACATCTGCGGACTGTAAGAAAGGTCTGGTTTATCCTGGCTGGTAATGTTTGAGTTAAAATCGATTGCGAAGGGTTGATTCAATCGTCCCTTTTTGGTACTGATCACAATCACACCGTTTCCTGCTCTTGTTCCCCAGATGGAGGCAGCGGCAGCATCCTTCAGGATCGTAATGTTCTCCACATCATTTGGGTTAATATTATCCAGATCTCCCTCATAAGGAAAATTATCCAGGACAATCAAAGGTTCTTTTGGGCCTCTGATAGTGCTCAAACCCCTGATCATGATCCTGCCTGAAGCATTCGTTGTTCTGTCAACGGTTAGGCCATTTGCCACCGCCTCGAGTCTGTCGAGCACATTAGCCGATACCTGTTGATTGAACAAACGCTTATCGATCACTTCAAAAGAACCCGTAGCCCGCTCCCTGGGAATTTCCTGGTAACCGGTAGAAACAGTGACTTCCCCAAGTTCACTAATGGAGGGGGAGAGAGAAATGATCAGATCTTCCTTTAAGGGCAGTGTAATGGAAATTTCACGGCTGCGATAACCCATATAGCTGATTTCAAGAAGAAGTGATGTATGAGAAGTCTCAAGATAGAAAATACCCAAACTGTTAGTACTTGTAAGTTGTTTATTGCTTTTTATCCTGATGGTAGCACCCTCAAGCGCCGTTCCGTCTCCTTCAGAGATCAGTTTGCCGCTGAATTTTATCTGGCAGAATGCCGGCATGGCAGCGAGGAGAATATATATCAGTATTGAAAAATGTTTCATAAGGATTGCTTTAATCTTTAATTTAGGTTAATTACGAAATGGCTATTTTATGTTGGCGGCGGGATTATCTCTCAATATAAATACCTCCACATCGCGCTCAGCTTCCTGCAGGTCAAGACCGTATGCTTTTAAGTCCTTCCTTAAATTTGAAAGCTCCGTTGATCCCGATAAGGAGATATCGGCTTGACCGCTAAAGCCGGTCTCATCTATAACCTGGAGCTTAATATCCCGTGCAATATTCAGGCTGTTTACCAGGTGGGAAAGCGGTCTGTTGCTCATGGTATAAGTTCCGGCATCAAATGAAATGTTCTGTGTTTTACCTCCCTTAGAAACAAGATTTTTTGTTGAACCCTTAGCGCTTAATACAAGGCATTTAATCCTGCGGGTTTCGATGTTGCCCTTATAGCCGGAAAAATGATTTAACTGCTCCAGCATGATCGGGTACAATGATGCACTTTGGTCTAAAGGTAAAATCACTTCCATGGTGTACACATTTTCCTTCATCCATGCTCTGTTACGGGTATTCTCAGGACTTGTGCTGATCTTCGAGGGATTTGCTACTTCTATGAGCATCAGCTTTCTGTTATACTTTTTCAATAAAGCAATGGCCATATTTTCATACATGCTGAGCAAGGGGGTATTGGTCATGGCCCTGCCATAGAGCAGTTCATCTTTTCGCCGGTAGATATTTCCGCTTCCCAGGCCCTCAATTCTTCCTTTAAGAAATACCGAATATTGGAGCAGACCATCAGGAATGCTATCTGAAAAAAATAAGGGCTTTTTAGTATCGAAATCTTTCTTTTGAGTCAAGTTTAGGGATTGCTTGCTGACCATCTGAAGGATGTTTTCGCCGGTCAATTCTTCTGAAGAAGTAATGGCTTTCACTCTGCCATCCGGGCCGATCCATACGCAATGGGGGATGAGCCTGTGGGGAAAGAGCTGCCCAAGCAGGGTATCGCCTATAAAGTAAGGCAGCTGATATGCCCTGCCTTCTATGCTCTTCCTTTTTGCAAACAGGGCCCTGATCTTTTCTTCACTGTCGCCAGAATTGCTATCGTTTACCAGCAGCACCTGCATCTGGCCTGTATATTTATTTTGCAGGGAATCGAGGCGGGGAAAGTTTTTGATGCATGCCCCGCACCACGTAGCCCAGAAATCCAAAATCAGCAGTTTCCCCTTAAAATCAGAAAGCTTTGCACTGCTGCTTTTATAGTTGATCACGTTGTTAATTGTAATATCCGGCACCTTATCCCCGATCTTCAGAGCGGCCGTTTGGGCCCGGGTGGCGCTGCCTAAAAAA